>CAYSZE010000116.1:0-6679 GCA_964435255.1 uncultured Oligoflexia bacterium | reverse complement strand
AGTTCTGGCACGGACTCTACAGCCAATGAAAATTGTTGAAATCGGAACCTTGTGTGGCTATTCAGCGGTATTTTTAGCAAATGCCTTGTTACCAGGTGGCAAACTTTATACTTGTGAACAAAGCCAGCATCATATTCAGGTGGCACGCGAAGCTTTCCAGCAATTACAGTTAGAAGATAAAATTGATATTATTGAAGGTAAGGCATTAGATACTTTGCCAAAATTAAGTGAGAAAGGTCCTTTTGATCTTATTTTTATCGATGCTGATAAGTTAAATTACCCTGCATACTTTGATTGGGCTATTGCAAACCTGCGAAGCGGTGGCATGCTTTTGGCTGATAATACTTTTGTTTTTGGGCATATTGCGGCTGAAAATCTTCCTCAACAAGGAGAATTAAAAAATATTGTTGCCGCCATGCGTGAATTTAATCAGAAATGCGTTTCTGATGATAGACTTGTGACAACTTTCTTGCCTACAGGTGAAGGCTTAATGGTTGCGGTAAAAAAATAAAATAGCTAACGCATTCATGCGATAGCTATCTGGAAAAGTAATCTCAATTAACAACGACAGAAGTCTTATGTTTTCTGATTAATATCTGTGCCATTTGTATGTATTAGGAATACAAGGTTGTTGGCAATTCTCAGGAATAGGACCCGCTCTATCATCAGAAGACCAAGCAACAAGACTGCGGACAACATTTTCTAATGGTACTTTCATTTGTGCTGCATAAGGAGAATAAGCGGTCCATTCATTGAAGGGGCGTGTTGGGCTTTCTTGCCACTTATAAATGTTGTAGAAATAGGTTTCATTCGTATTACCAGGGACGAGATTTGTAGAAACATCAGCCGCTACAGTCGGTGTCCAAATAAAGTCTGGATGGGCATTTTGATACCATTCACCACCAATAATCCGACCACTAGAGTCAAGTTCAAGGTCATAATAATATATTACAGATACAATATTATCTTGCGCGCCACTGTCTCTTGAGGCTGCACTTGGCCCTGTTTCGGCAATATATTCAATTCTTGCTTCGACGCCTACGACTTTAGCTGCTCTTGAGGAACGGTATTTTTTAAATTTATCATTGGTAAATTGTTGAGTTGTTAAAGCAACATCTCTGTAACTATTTGAAGTTTTACCTGTTTGAGGATTAAAATACACATATTTGTAACCTAAGATAGGTTGATTCCATACTTGAAAGTCATATGTGGCATCAAAAACAAAACTTCTGTTATTTAAAGCCATTTGATTTATTAAGCTTAAATGAAATGTAGCAGGATTGGTGTCAAAACATTCTTGACTTAAAATTCTGCCATTTGCGGGATCTTGTTGGGGGCTTTTTTGATTACAACGTCCACCAATAAATTTAGTTGGATAACTTAAATTAGCCCAAAGTAATGAAGATAATGCTTTTATATCTGATGGATAAAATGTAATTTCAAGTCCTCTTGTATTTGTTACTTTAACGCTTCTAGCGGGGCGATTATACATATAAGCAGCAGGAGCCCACCCGTGACAAATGCCTTCCCAGCCTTCAAAAGTGCCATAGTTTCTGACTTCATTTAAAATAGCTTTAGTTAAAGAAAAATTCGAATCATTTAATAATAAATCGTATTTTTCAGCGGGTGATAAATTATTTGTTCTGCCTTCACTAATTAATAGGCTAGGTGGTTTTTTATTCAAAATATAATCAGCATAAATATTAACATCGGTAACGTTTAAGTGTTCTGAGTAACGATTTGTAACGGAACCTTGCGAAAGAGGCCAATAACTTCCAGACCAAGGTTGATATGGTAAGCGGTAAACTGAGATATTTTTACTGTCAATAGCATCAATATTGTCAATAAAAGAACTCGGAGTTTCAACAAGATATTTTGGGTTATCATTTCCTAAATATTCTGCAAAAGGTGTAAACCTTCTGGTATTTTTATAGGCGCTTTTCATTAATTTTTCACGAATATTATCTTTTTTAGTTATATAATCTTTCGTTTCTTTTGCTTTATCGGGAAATTGACTTTCAGAAATAATTTCGCCAGTAGAAGTTTTCTTTTTAGGAATAGTATCCATAACTTTTTTAGGATTATTATGGAAGTCATTTAAAAAATTAGTAACATCAGTTTGAACAGATTGAGGATCGGCGAAAGCTACTGATGAAATACTTAAGATAATTGCAATAGGAAATTTTCGAAAATTTTTGCTATAATGCATAAGCAAAACCCCTACTAATTGATATGGTATTAATATAATCTTAATAAATTTGAAATGCCGACACTTCGACTGAAAAGCTAATCTGTTAATTTAATTATGTCAATATGATTTGATAAAAATATAATTTGAGTGGTTATTTAATTAAATTTTCTTTGAAAGATATATGCCAAATTATAACATAAATTAGAGAAGTGTATATATAAACAACAGAAGAATCGAAGTAAACATTTTGGGTTAGGGCATGAATTAAATTTCCAATAAACATGCAAGAATAACAGAAAATTAAATAATTTAAATCCTTCTGGTGTTTATTTATTTGGTTTTTTATGTTTTTATATAAAATGAAAAGAACAGATAGTATCCAAATTAATGCTAAAAGACCACCACAAGCTAGTATTTCTAAGTAATTATTATGAGCATTGTATTTTTCGGGTAAATTTTCATAACCCATTTTATTGTAGTAGTTTTCTCTAATGCCTGCTTTTAACCAGTAATTACCGTGACCAACGATTGGTTTATCTAAAAACATTTGCCAATATACTTTCCAAAAATATTGACGATAATTACCTGTGTCTAATGTCTGATTTTGTGTGACTGAATTGGTTGTGAATTGAATGCGTTCCATTAAACCAGATTTTTTTAAAAAGAAGTAACTAGTAAAAGATAATATTAAAATTGTTAAAACTGTTAAAACAGGTTTTCTTTTGATTCCTAAGAATAGTGGAATTGCTATTAGCATAAAGATACAAGCTACACCAGCTGTGCGGCCTGAACTTAAAATGACTATAATGAAGTTACAAAGAGTTATGGTTATTAATGCAATTCGTTGTATGGAAATATTTTTAAAAAGAAATAAATTATTGAAGTTATAAGCATCTTTTTTGATTATTGATATCCATAATAAACTCCATGAAAAAATAGAGTAAGCTAAACCAACTCCAGCAATAGTTAATGGGTGGCCATAAAAGCCATTGACACGATATTTACCATTATCAAGGAGTTCGGTAGACTCTAATAAGTTTCCTTTAAAGGAATGAAAATCCAAACCTACATTATATTGGTAGATAAGGGCAAGGCAAATAAAAATAGAGGCTGGAAATAAGCCTGTTAAAAAGTATTTAAGCGGTAAAATTTCACAACTGTTATAAACTTTATTTTGTAAATTGTTTTTTTGATTTTTACTTATATACCAAAAAATAGAGAGAAAAATAGTGCCAATAAATAAATAAGAAGGAAAATTACTTTGGAGAATACTTGGCCATTTTAAAACAAGATTAAACTCAAAGTTTGGAAATTGTTTTAACGGAAATAAATAATTAATGATGTTTGTCAAAGGAAATATGATATGTAAAAGGAGTAAACATAGTGCTGTTTTTAATACATAATTAGGAATTGTTTTTTTATGCTTAATAAAATACATAGAAGGAACAACAATACAAGTTAAATAAAATGAAGCCCCTTGTAGTGCTATTCCTAAGTAAAGGAAAAAGGGAAATAAAAAGAAAAGGTAGTTTATAAGCATATTTTTATCCTATATAAATATTTAAGAACGATAATCATATCTTTAAATATCCAAGAATTATAAAAAGAAATCTACTTTTGCAAATTTTAATGTCTAGAATGTAGACAGTTAAATTTGAAAGTAGGAATCTTTTAATTCTTAAAAAAGAAAAAATAAAGTCATTATAAAATAAAATAGAAGGTGAATTTTCATTCACCTTCTTAAATTTCAATATTTAGCTTTTAGTATAAAATGGTTTGATCCATTGCCATGGCATTAAAAAAATTATAAGTCATATAGTAATCACCATTGTCTCCAGCTTCGGAACTCCATGAATTTCTTATTTTTAAGAGTTGCTGATTGTCATCATAACCAATAATAATGACCTCATGTCCTGCATTTGTTCGGCTGCAACGGTTTCTGGTATCGTTAGGTTGGTAACATGCCCAAAGACCTCCACGATTTTGTTGTGCCTGGCTGCCATCTTTATTGATCATGGTACTAGAAAAATCAGAATTATATAAAAACCCTATCAAAACCCGATAACCTGAATTTAACGCTTGTTTAATTGCAGTGATATTTGGTTTTGTGTTTGTAGTTGTAATTTTATCTGTATAACCTTTAAAACTAATTTTTTGATATTCATTGAGATCAACTTTTTGATTTGGATTAGGATATTTCATATTAAAACAATAATTTTTGGCTATAAGACCATACTTTTTTAATGGAATAATAACATCGTTAGCTGTCCAAGCACCATGCCAATAATTGTTTCCTAAGGCAAAGTCTAAAGCAAGAGAACACTGCTGATCGATATAGTCTCCTATACGAAATTTTGCATCGAGTGCCGCTGTTGATGAAAAAGTCACACAAGTCCCATAACTACCTTGGTCTAAAACGGGAACATTTGCCATCCCAAGATCAACAGCACCTTGCGATTGGTTAAATCTGACAATGCCTTTACTGTAGTTTTGTTCTCCACCAGTAAACAGCATTGTGTAATAGGCATCATTTATTTTTTGTTGCATTACTTCAGTAATATTTATTTTTAACATTTGAATTATTTTTTTATTGTTAAAATTTAGATTTGGATTTGATATGTCACCAAATGAATCATTCTTATCTATTACTATTTCAAGTGATCCATCAAGGTTTGCATATTCTGTTATAGCAGGAAAATGTTGTGCATAAATTGTACTAGGTAACAGAACCAGATAACTAAATAGAGTGCTAATTTTTCCAATAAAACGCATATTTTTCTCCTTATTTTAAGCGTTAACGGAAGTATAAAAATAATTAGTGATTTCATTTCGTCGCTCGGAAAAAAACATGAAGATTTGGGTAGGCAACAAAATACTAAGAAGTAAATTAAATTAAACTTGTCTAGGTATTTTTTTATTGAGAATTAAAAAAGGTTTTATCTTAAGATAAAACCTATTGTCTTATATTTATGTGATGAAATGAATTTTAAAATTCAAAATCTAGACATGATATATCTTCTGAAAGTACATTTGCTAAAAATGATTTTGCTTCAGGTAACACATGATGTGTAAAAAATTTAGCGGTTTTAATTTTATTATTATAAAACTTTTTATCATTAGTAGATAGCTTATTATTGTTTAAATTTTCCGCACAGAGCATTGCTTGTTCCAGTAATAAACCACAAACTATGGTATGGCCAAAAGCCATTAGAAAAGGATATGCATTTAAAATAGCGGCATGTTTGTTACCTTTTTTGGCAATTTCACTCATATGCATTGCTGACTTGCCAATTTTATTTAGATAATCTCCAAGAATTTGCAGCTCTTTTGCTAATACTTGATTGTCTTTATGGGTCTCGATAAACGTGATGTGTCTTTGTAACCATTTCATGAAAATAGCACCATCTTCCATGCGCATTTTTCTACCAACTAAATCGAGAGCTTGAATGCCATTGGTACCTTCATATATAGAAGTAATTTTCGAATCTCTTAGTAATTGTTCGACAGGATAATCTTTAGTAAAACCGTAACCACCATAGGTTTGGATAGATTGAATAATTGATTGAAAACCCATATCGGTACACCAAGCTTTCATAATGGGTGTTAACAATTCTAAAAATCCATGGGCAATTTTTTTCTCTTTATCATTTACCGCATGTTCTGATTGGTCATGCATAAGAGCGGCAGTGTAACAAAGAGCTCGCATTCCTTCGACAATGCTTCTTTGTCTAAGCAACATTCTTTTCACATCTGGGTGGTTAACAATAGCTATTTTGGGAGGGTTTTCGACACCTTTTTTAACTGCGACATCGACCCCTTGAATTCTTTCTTTGGCATAGGCTTCGGCGTTAAGAAACGCAACTGAAGCTTGACCAAGACCTTGTAACCCAACTCCTATGCGTGCTTCGTTCATCATGAGAAACATGTAATTGATACCTTGGTTTTCTTTTCCAATTAAAAAACCTTGGCATTGATCTTTATCACCGAAGCTCATTAAACATGTGGAGTTTCCATGAATCCCCATTTTTTCTTCTAAAGAGATACAAAAAACATCGTTTTTATCATTTATTTTACCTGTGTCTTTATCGAATCGAAATTTTGGCACAACAAATAGACTCACTCCTTCAATGCCATTAGGAGCTCCTTCAATTCTTGCTAATACAAGATGAAGAATATTTTCAGTGAAATCATTTTCACCACCTGAAATCCATTGTTTCACTCCTTTTATGCCAAAAGATCCATCTTTGTTTCTTTTTGCAGTGGAACGTAGATCGCCAACAGCACTGCCTGCTGAAGGTTCTGTTAAACACATAGTCCCTGTCCAAAGACCTGATGCAATTTTAGGAATACAAGTTTTGCGCATCCATTCTTCGCCAAAATGGTTAATCACATGTGAAGTTGAGCGTGTTAAACCAGGATACATTGTAAAAGCTTGATTGGCGCTGGAGAATATTTCCATAAAAACAGAAGCAACAATACCTGGGGCTT
>CAYSZE010000115.1:0-6164 GCA_964435255.1 uncultured Oligoflexia bacterium | reverse complement strand
GCTAATTTTTGTCCTGTTGCCTGCATAAGAATATTTCCATTGGTTGTAATTTTTCCACCAACAGCATGTTCTTGGGAAGAGGAATTATATATTTTGCTATTTCTAACAGAACTATTATATTCATTACTGAGTTGATCGACTGCTGCTTTAAATTCTACATTTTTACCTTTGGCAACAAATGTTTTACCCGCTTCGACATTCACACCTTCATAATTAATATTTTTTTCAGCAACAATAATATTGTCGCCACCCGCTTTCTCGGTTCCAACAAAATTCGTAATCGATTTTTCTTTTAAGAAACCACCGTTCATTGTATTCGCATGAATATCTGTTTCTAAAACCGTACTTTTAGAAACTATGTTTCCTTTTGCTGATTGATTTAAATTACCAATGACGTTAATTTGATTGCCTATTTTTTCAATATCGCCATCAGATTGCAAGGTCACATTGTGCCCAGATATACTAGAAACACTTCCTACTTTGGTTAATTTTTGTTTAACGCCACCAATATTATAATCTATGTCCACAGCTTTTGTTTCCATAAATATTTTATTGCCTGCTTTTACAAAAAGATTGCCGTTTTCCTTGTCGCTGAGCAAATCACCGCCAAGATTTTTAAAATCTTTTCTGGCATGAAAAAGTGTGTTATTTCCTAATAATTGTCCGCCATCATTCGTAATGTTTTCAGCTTCAACTTTTCCAAGTTCATTGACGAATGTCCCTTCATTTTTTAAATCACCCGCAACTTTTAATTTCATTTCTGCAAAAGCTATAAAACCACCATTTTTCTTTAATTCACCATTGGCTAAATTTCTTAAATGCTTTTCTAATTTTCCTGTTTTGTCATCAACACTTGTAATGACACTTGCGGTCAACTGTTTCATTGATTCCGCAGATAAGTTGGTTCCTGGTGAAATTTGATAACTTTGCGTAAACTGTTTGCCCGTGGCAACAATTTGTTTGAACTGCTCTTGTGTAGCTTGATAGTTTGCTAAAAAGGTTTGCCCCGTTAAACTTAAATTGTCATCGGCTTCTGCCAAACGGCCATTTTGGTTCTCACCGCTGTACTTTAATTGCCTTTCTGGCTGCATTTTTAATTGGTTTACATAATAATCGCTGGCATAAAAATTATTATAATCGGTATAATTAGGATCTGTTTCGGTTCTATAATTAAACCCTGGTAAATTTCCACTCGCAGCATCATATTGACCCACTGGGGTAAAATTTAAGTCATAATTGTGCTGTGTTTTATCTTTACTCGCAGCAAAATAGTTGAAAATATTTGCTGTATAATTTTGTTCTAATAATGCAGGCCCAAAATAAGGACTCACGGCATTATATTTTAATAAGTTTTTATTTAATGGTAAGGTAAATTTTTCTGTTTGAGCAGGAACATCATAACTATTACTATTGTTAAATGCACTGAAAGATAGTGTCTCATTTTCAACCGCATTTACATTTACTGCCGCAGCATTTTGTAACAGTTGTTGTTCTAAACTTAATGCTTCCTTAAATTGAGCATTTGTTATTGAATTTTGAGTGTTATGCTTGTAATTTAGCGTTGTTCCTTTATCGTCTATATAACGATTCAATTGCCAATCCACAACTGGTTTTTCACTATTGACTAATTGTATAGTCCCAATTTGTACTACACTCCCAGAAATTAAATGAATGTCTCCTTGTTGCACATGTGTATGCTTATTCAAAGAAAAAGGCGGATAAGATTGATTAGACATTTGTTGCTGTGCTAAATTGTTACCAGCAAATGTCTGATTATTTTTTTGCGCATTTTGTAAACCTTGTTCATTATAATGAGAGGGGTTTTGAATAGCAGGAGCATTTATTGTTGCCTTAGGAAATACAGAAAGAGACAATCCTGAACTTTTTCTTTGCGCTGAGATATTAATAGAAGGAACTATGTTTTTGGTTGCAGAAAGGTTGATATTTTGCACTTGCGCTAAAGTACCAACAGCTTTATTAGCAACTAATATGGCTTCTGTTAAAGTATGTTTCTCTTTTGCATTATCAGAATATTTGATATTAAATTTTACTTTATCATCCGTTCTAATTTCATGTCTAGTTTGAAAACCTCCCCACATGCTATCAGAAAATGAAATTTCTTTTCTATAAACATCAAAATAGTTTCCATATTCCGAATATTGTCTTTCTATAATATAGGAAGCATTGGTTGTACTAGCATCATTATAAGTTATAGTCCCAGCAGCCATAATAATACTTTTGTCATTCAACACATTGCCTGCAAAAGACATTCCGCCACCAGCTTTAATTTCACCAGCCGGAGAATCGACTTTTATTTCTTCACCATAGGTTGTTTTATGATGCGTAATTTTTTCTCGTGATTTATGCCCTAATATATCACCCTTTTCAAATTCTAATTCTTTTTTATGCGGTGAATAATTATATGGTACCACTCTATATTCTGTTTCATATTTTTCTTTTTTATTCACCACACTAGTAGAATTGAAATTTATATTGCCGTTAGCGTATATTTTGGTAGAAATATTTATTAGATTGTCTAAGTTAAAGGAAATATTTCCGGCAGAAATTATTTCTCCGCCTTTTTCATTGGTTAAACTTCCTCCGCCAATTTTCATGTTTCCACTAGCACTGGCTCCCACAATTTTTCCTGCCTCGTGGTTTAATATATTGTCTGCAGTTATGTCTAAATTATTTCCTAAAATTTGCGCTTTATTTTCTAAACTAGAAGCTGATATCTTAACCGTTTCCCCATCAAATTTGCCTAAATTTGTGAATTTACTTTGTGTCGTTAACCCTGCTGACTGAGCCGCAATAATAGCACCTTCACTATTATGCGCAGCACCACTTGCTTGGATGTCTAAATTTCCATTGGCTTGAATTTTATTATTATTAGTAAAACTACCTGTTGCTAAGGTTAAATTTCCACCTGCAGCTAAATCAGTCGTATTTGTATAGCTGGAAGAAATATTTAGTAACATGTTTCCTTGGCTGACAATTTTACCGCCTAAAGATGCACTGCTTGTGGTAATGTCTAAATTTTGCGTTGTCCCAATTTGACCATTTTCATTTTGTAATGTGGGACTATTCAACACTAAAGAACCGCTAGAATAAATATGGCCATTATTATTGTTGGTAGAATTTGCTTCAATATTACTATGTTGACTTCCATGCAGGGTTCCCGCAGCATTGTCAATTTGGCTTGCTTTGATTGTTAAGTTATTTAAGCTTGCAATTTGACCATTGCTATTATTTAAATTTGAGGTATCAATTTTTAAAATGCCTTTGGCATTTATTTTTCCTTGTTGGTTCTGAATAGATTGGGCGATATTAGCGGTAAGTTGACTATCAGAAACAATATTTCCATTTTGGTTATTTAATTCACTTGCTTCTAATTTCAGATTATTGTTTGTAAAAATAATACCTTGGTTGTTTTCGATTTTGTTTACTTTTAAATTTAAGTCGTGGGCAAACAAATATCCATTGTTATTTGTAATTGTACTTGTATTTAAAATATTTGTCAGAGCGTTTGCAAATACTTTACCTCCGGTATTTATAAACTCTCTGCCATTTGTATTTAGCTCAAAAGAATTTTGGCTACTGTTACTTGAATTTTGCACAACAATAGAGCCATTATTATTATGAAAGGTATTGCTATTTACTGTGAGCTTATGAGCAGCAACTAAAATTCCATTTTCATTATGAAAATCTGCGGTTTTTAGTTCTGCTGATTTCGCTTGTACTTTACCATTTTTATTAACAAAATTTTGATTATTTGTATTCACTTTCAATACATTATTAGAGCCAATTATTCCTGAATTATTGGCAATATTTACACTATCAATTTGCAATTTATCTTCTGCAATGACTTTACCGTTATCATTAACTATTTGTCCATTTTGCAAATTTAAAGCAACATTTTGTCCGCTGACATAACCACCTTTTGAGATAAGTTCTTTGGCATTTATTTGCAGATTTGCAGCAGCAGAAATTTTACCATATTCATTACTTAAACTTTGCTGATTGGTATTGATATCTAAATTAGAATTACCATTGGTAAATATTTGTCCATTGTTATTAACTAAGGTTTTGCTATCAATAGTCAATGGCCCAACAGCAGCAATTGTTCCTTGTGAATTGTTAATATTTTCTGCTTTTATTTTGAATTGCTCATTTGCTTGAATGGTACCTTGAGCGTTATTTAATTCAAGACCCTTCGTATCAAGATTTATAGAGCCTTGAGAAGCGATTAAACCACCCTGATTGCTTTTTACCCCAGCCTTAAAATCTAAATTATTTTTTGCAATGACATGGCCTTTATCATTGCTTATATGCGAACCTTGAGATAAATGAATGGTTAAATTTTGTCCAAATATTCTACCACTTTCATTTTGAATAGCAGAAGATTGAATTTTTTGTTCACCACTTGCAGCAATAAGACCCGATTTATTTATAATGTCTTTGCTATTGGTATTTATTTCTAAAAGTGCCTGTGCTTTTTTAGTTAATATGAGTCCTTCAGTATTATCTATTTTCTGACTGTTAACTTGCATACCAGCAAGTCCCGCAATATAACCTTCCCTATTAAATATATTTGCAGTCTTTAAATTTAATTTTTCCCCTGCAATAATACTGCCATTTTCATTGTGGAGATCATGGGATTGAATGTTTATATCATTTTGTGCATGAACTTTGCCTTTTTTATTTTCTAATTTTTCTCCACTTTGGGTTTCAATGTTTATTTTTTGCCCCACAATGTAGCCATCATTATTAAATAATGCTTTCGCCTGCACATCTATTTTTTCTTGCGAAAATAATTTTCCCTTGTCATTGAAAAGATCTGCGCTTTGCACAGTTAAATTTTTATTGCTCTGAACAGTTCCTTGTTTATTACTTAAGAGGGCTGATTGAATATCAATATTTTCATTAGACTTGATTGAACCTTGATCATTATTTACGACTAAGCCTTGGGAATTTAATTTTAAATTAAGATTTGCTAAAATTTCTCCCTTGACATTGGATGCAAGTCCTCCTGTTATGCTCATGTCTTTTTCTGCAATAACTTTACCACTATTATTATTTAAACAGGAAGAACTCGCTAAAATTAAATTGAGAGATTGTCCGTTTATATGACCATTTGTATTATTAATATTATCGGTTTTAGTTGTTATATTTTCTTTTGCAAAAATATGCCCAAAAATATTTTCTAAGTTCTGTGAACCAACTTCAATATTTTTTTGTGCAGCAATATGACCTTTATTATTTGTTAACTTAGCAGAGTCTATATACAAATCTTGTTGGGTTTGAATACGACCCTGATCATTATTTAGCAATTGCCCTTGTGTTTTTATTTCGGCTTGCCCTTGCGCAGAAACCAACCCTTGATCGTTGCGCGCCAACCCACCTATCATTTTTAAATTCTTTTCCGCCAGCACTTCCCCACTGCTGTTACTTAAAGAGCTGCCTGGCGTTAACGTGATGGTGACATCTTGCCCATGAATTTTTCCGCTCTTGTTTTCCACAGAGCCCGCTTGAAGGTGCGTATTGCCGCTGGCTAAGATTTTACCTTGCTCATTATTCAGCTGTTGTCCTTGGGTCTGGACTGAGATGTGACCTTCTACGGGTACCGCTTTGTTTTGCACCACCATTTCACCCAACTTGTTGTTGAGTTCCTGGCTTGTTACTTTTATTTCTTTGTGACTGAATATTTTTCCTGTTTCGTTATTTAGCTTTTTACTGTGGATATCTATTTGCTCATGGCTGACAACTTCGCCCAATTTATTGCTAAAATCGGCGGAGGCAATGCTTAAAGCTCCCACCGCTTGCACTTTGCCGCTGTCGTTTTGGAACGCTGCGCCTTGTGTTTTTATTTCGGCTTGGCCTTGCGCAGAAACCAACCCTTGATCGTTGCGCGCCAACCCACCTGTCATTTTTAAATTCTTTTCCGCCAGCACTTCCCCAGCGCTGTTACTTAAAGAACTGCCTGGCGTTAACGTGATGGTGACCTCTTGCCCATGAATTTTTCCGCTCTTGTTTTCCACAGAGCCCGCTTGAAGGTGCGTATTGCCGCTGGCTAAGATTTTACCTTGCTCATTATTCAGCTGTTGCCCTTGGGTTTGAACTGTAATGTGACCTTCTACAGGGGCTGCTTTGTTTTGCACCACCAT
>CAYSZE010000114.1:0-9684 GCA_964435255.1 uncultured Oligoflexia bacterium | reverse complement strand
AAGAGAAGTGCTAATTTTATTGTAAAATTTGAAAAATCTATGGCTAAAATTTATCCTACCCGAGCAGAAATGCGAGAGTTTTTTACCAAAGATAATTCTGTGAGCAGGGAATTTTTAATAAAAGAATATCCTAATATTAATTTTGCTCTGATGTTAGAAAAAATCCCTGAAAGTGTCATGATAAACTCTATTTACAAAAATATTTTAGCAGAATTAAATAAGCAGCTAAAAGAAGCTAGCCTTCAAGACTTGCAAGCTTTATATCTATGGAATAATTTGAGTTATAAAGATTTTCGTTATTCAGATCCTAGCATGTATCAAAAATATAAATTGTTTAATAATAAATATTTTGGTTCTTCGTCAATAGATGAACCCCTTGAAAAAGAATGTGTTAAAGATACTGTTGATGCTATGGATAGATTGTTAGATTTTGAAGTGATCCAAGCTTTTTATAAAGATTTTCCAGAGGAAAGAATTCAAAAATTAGTACAAAGTATTCAGGAAACAACATTAAAGAATGTGCAAAAAAATACTTGGTTGTCTAAAGTTGCCAAAGGAAAAGCTGAAGAAAAAATTAAAACTATTAAATTTCAATTGGTAAAACCAAAACGTATAAAAGATTGGGATTTTGAAAGGGAAATAGTTTTATATCCAAATAAATATATAACAAATCAGAAGTTATTGGTTGAAAGTGATTTCAAAAAGACTCTTGATGAAATAACAGATCCTGTAAATGATAATGAATGGAAAATGTCGCCGTTGACTGTAAATGCTTACTATATGCCAACTGTAAATCAATTCGTTATGCCAATTGGTATTTTACAACCACCTTTTTTTGATGCTCAAAAACCTGATTATGTTAATTTAGGTTCCATGGGAATGGTTGTTGCGCACGAAATAGGACATTCTATTGATGATCAAGGTGCAAAATATGATGAGACTGGAAAAGTGAATCCATGGATGGATAAAAAAGATCTCACTAATTTTAAAGAAAAAACAGAAAAGCTTGTTAAATTGTTTGCTAAAGATGGTGTCGACGGTAAGTTAACTTTAGGCGAAAATATTGCTGATTTTGTTGGTGTGAAAAATGCATTTATGACTGCTTTTCCTGAAAATAGTTCTGCCAATTTGCAAGCACAAAAAGAATTCTTTATTCAATTTGCCCGTGCTTGGTGTGGAGTGATGCAACCTAAAGAGAAGGAACATTTGTTAAAAATAGATCCGCATTCTCCTATTGAGTTGCGTGTGAACAATCAGGCAAAACTTTCTTATGAATTTGAAAAAGCATTTACATGCAAAAAGAATGATCCAATGGTTCTATCCGAACAAGATAGAATATCTCTTTGGTAGTAAAGAATAATGCTGCTAAACGTAAATAAAATAAATATTCATAATTTAAAAATAAAACCTATTTTAAAATGGGCAGGTGGCAAGTCGGCACTTTTAAAACAATTGTTGCCGCTTTTTCCAAATCAATTTAATCGTTACTTTGAACCATTTTTGGGTGGAGGAGCTGTATTTTTTGCTATTCATATTAATAATAAAAAGTCATATTTAAACGATGCAAATAAAGAGCTCATTGATTTTTATGAAGTTGTAAGAGATGAACCACAAGCTCTTATGAAGCAGTTAGATTATTTCACAAAAAACTATTCAGAAGAATTTTATTATGAATTAAGAACATCTTTTTCGAAAACAAAAATTATGCGGGCAGCAAGAACACTTTTTTTGAATAAAACAGGATTTAATGGGCTATACAGACAAAATGCAAAAGGCGAATTTAATGTTCCATTTGGTAAGCGTTTAAAATGCCCAGCATTATATGAAATAGAGAATTTTCTGCTTGCAGCAAAAGCTCTACAAACGGCACAATTATTTTCAGCAGATTTTGAAGAAATTATTAATATGGCTGGTAAAGATGACTTTATATATTGTGATCCGCCCTATGAACCCTTATCCAAAACATCTAACTTTAATGCCTATCAGGCAAATGGTTTTTCACAAGATCAACAGCGTCGTCTTAAAGAAGCTTGTCTCAGAGCACAAAAAAGAGGAGCATTTGTCATAATTTCTAATTCTTCTGCTGAATTTATTAAAGAGCTGTATAAAGATTGCGAATTAAAATTTTTGGCAGCAAAACGTGTTATTAATTCCAAAGGTGATAAGCGTGGAGAAATTAATGAAGTTGCCGTTATTTTGCCTGCATTAAGTGGTTCTAATTTGCCCATTTCCTCGTACGAGCCATTTGTAACTTGTGAGTTCAGGTAAAGCCATTGGCCCACGTGCATGTAATTTTTGGGTGCTAATTCCTATTTCAGCTCCCATGCCAAATTGCCCACCATCGCTAAAAGAAGTCGGAGCATTGGCATAAACGACTGCGGCATCTACTTTAAGTAAAAATTCTTCTATTTTTTTATTGTCTTCAGCAATGATCGCTTCACTGTGAAAAGAAGTGTATTTATGGATATGTGCGATAGCATCAGACAATGAAGCAACAGTTTTTATAGACATTTTATAATCTAAAAATTCAAGTCCAAAATGTTCCTCTGTTGCTAAATTTAATAATACTTGTGGATATTTATTTTTTAAATAGAAAAAACTTTTATCATCTGCATAAATAAAAACATTTTTTGTTGCAAGAGGTTCGACAAGTTTATAGAGATCTTCTAGCCTATTTTCATGAATAATTAATGTATCAAGAGCATTACAGACACTGACGCGTCGTGTTTTTGCATTTTCAATAATTTTGCTGCCTTTAGTGAGGTCACCACTTTCATCAAAATAAGTATGGACAACTCCAGCTCCTGTTTCAATGACAGGAATTTTGGCATTTTTTCTTACAAAGTCAATTAAATTTTTACTACCTCTAGGAATACAAACATCAACTATTCCTATAGCATTTAGCATTAATTCTGTTGCATTTTTATCGTTAGGTAACAAATAAATAATATTTGAATTGATTCCAAGTTGAACAAAAGTATTTTTTATAATTTGAACTAGTATTTTATTTGTATGTTCAGCTTCTTTTCCGCCCTTTAATAAACAGGCATTGCCAGATTTTAAACACAATGCAAAGACATCGATTGTTACATTTGGTCTGGCTTCATAAATAACACCAACAACTCCAAAAGGGACTGATACTTTTTGTAAATGCAATCCATTGGGGAGTATTTTTTCTTCTTTTATTATGTTTAAAGGAGATTTTAACTGCGAAATATTTTTTAGGTCATTTGCAATATTTTCGATACGTACTTCATTTAGCAGTAGTCTGTCAGTTAATGGATTTTTAGGATCAAAATTAGCAAGATCCTTCTTGTTTTCTGTAATAATTTTATTTTTATTACTAATTAAATTATTAGCTAGTGTCGTTAACACCTCGTTAATACATTCATCAGTTAAAACTAAATTTCTAGAGTCATTTTTAATATTTTTAAAGATACTTAATAGATCATTCATAAAATTTACTCACATTAAAATGTAGTTGATCATAATGGATTATTTCAGGTTTTCCTTTTTGTCCAATATATTCTTTTAACTTTTCTGAATGATATTTTGCAATACCTACTCCAATTTTTTTTCCTTGTGCAGTACAAATTTCTATTAAATCACCTTTTTTAAACTCTCCAGTTACTTTTTCTATACCGACAGGTAAAATACTTAAAACTCTCTTATTTTCTAAAATAATTTCGTATAAACATTGATTTATAAAGATCATTCCTGTTGGGATAGGAGTATTAAAGGCAATCCATCTTTTTATGTTTGATTTTTTTCTTATAGGTAAAATAGTAGTTCCTATTCTCTTCTCCGCTACAACATTTAAAATAACTTGATCTTCATGAACACTGCAAATATGAGTTGTAATTCCTAAATCAGACATGCGTTTAGCAATACCTAATTTGGTTATCATTCCTCCTCTACCATGTTTTGATTTTACTGTTGAAACTTGTGGCCAACCATTTTGCACAGGATCAATTACGGATATTAATGAAGAACTAGGATCATTTGGATTACCATCAAAAACACCATTTACACTTGTTAAAATAATTAGTTTATCTGCATTTACTTGTGCTGCTATTAATCCAGCTAATTCGTCATTATCAGTAAACATTAATTCTTCAATAGCAACACTATCATTTTCATTAATTATTGGTAAAATATTTTTTTGTTGTGTTATTTCTTTAAGTAACCTTGAAATATTTAAGTAATGGTGTCTTGTGTGGAATTCTTGTTTTGTTAGTAATATTTGGGAAGCTAAAATGCCATAATGTTTAAACATATTTGAATAGGCGTGCAATAATTCATGTTGACCAAGACTTGCAAGTAGTTGTTTTTCAGCGGCCGTCGTGCCGTATTCTTTGCCTAGAAGTTCTTTTGCAACTTTTCTTCCCGACCCTACTGCTCCTGAACTGACTAAAATAACTTGATTTCCAGCTTGTTGTAAGTGTGCAATTTGGGCGACAAGGTTTTGCATAGTTGCTTCTAATACTGTGCCATCTTGGTCTAAAATTGCTTGTGTTCCGACTTTCACAACTATTTTCATTAATGATATCCTTTGATTAAATGCTAGGTTAATGCATTATTAATGATATGTTCATAATCTTATTCAAGTTATTGCAAAACCTGCCATATCAATTTATATCTTAAAATGATTTATAAAGGCAATGTACTTTTTAACTGTGGGTTTATTATTTTTTGTTTAATTTTATTGAAGGTTTACAATGAAAAGTATTTGTGTTTTTTGCGGTTCGAACTTTGGTGATAAGAAAGCTTATTCAGATATTGCTATTGCGTTAGGAAAATATTTTGCTGCACAGGACATTACACTCATTTATGGTGGTGGAAATGTGGGGCTCATGGGTGATATAGCCAATTCTGTTTTAAGTCATGGTGGTAAAGTTATTGGTGTTATGCCTGATGATCTTGTAAAAAAAGAAATAGCACATAAAGGCTTGACAGAATTGCATATTGTACAATCTATGCACGAACGCAAAGCATTAATGGCAAAATTAGCCGATGGCTTTATTGCTTTACCTGGCGGTTTTGGAACTTTTGAAGAATTATTAGAAATGATGACTTGGACACAGTTAGGTTTGCATAAAAAACCATGTGCTATTTTAAATGTTGAGCATTTTTATGATTTTCTATTGCAATTTATTTCTCACGCAGTTAACGAAAAATTTATAAAAAAAGAAAATGCTGAAATTTTAATTTGTGAACAAAATATTGAAAAACTTATTCATGCAATGCGAGACTGGAAACCAAGTATAATTGAAAAATGGATAAAATAAAATTCATTTAAGGGCATTGTGTACTTAAATTTTCTAATCCTTGCAGATCTTTTTTAAATTCAATTTTATAATCATTTTTTAGTTTTTTAATTGTAAAAATATAGATTGAATCAAAATCATTATCTTCCCAGTTTGGAATATAATTTTCTTTATTATTTTTGTCTTTTAAGAATATGTTCCTCCCCAAAGGAAAAGAAAAATATAAAACAAGTAATAATAACGAAAGTCATTTTAATGAAATGAAACATCATTCCTCCTGCAACTTAGAAAAAATAAATTCACTTTCGATAGATTTATTCTATATTTTTAGAATTAAATTTCTAGGTTGTCCCAATAGTGTTTCAGTGGTAATAAAAATGAGTGTATTTTAAATAAAGGAGCTGCCCGTGACTAAATTTGAAGCTTTTAGTAAAGCCTTCGAACCTCTACAAACAGAAGAAAAATTACGTAATTACTGGAATTTAAATCAGTTCTATCTTTCAAAAAGAAATCCTAATAAAAAACCATATACTATTGTGATGCCACCACCCAACGTCACGGGCGATCTGACTATGGGGCACATGATGTTTACTCTGCAAGATATTTTAATACGTTGGCATAGAGCATTAGGCTTTGAGGCTTGCTGGATCCCTGGAACCGATCATGCCAGTATTGCTACAGAAGCAAAAGTGACTAAAATGTTGGCAGATAAAGGGATCTCTAAACGTGAAATAGGACGCGAGAAATTTCTTGAACATGCATGGGAATGGAAAAGAACTTATGGCAATCGTATTGAAGAAAATTTAAAGACTTTAGGAATAAGCTGTGATTGGTCACGGAACACTTTTACTATGGATGAAAAGTATTCTGCGGCAGTGACTAAAGCGATTGTTAAATTATACAAAGATGGTTTGATTTATAAGAGTCATCGTTTGGTGAATTGGTGTCCCGTAAGCCAGTCTGTCATTTCCGATGAAGAAGTTAATTTTGAAGAACGCAATGGCTCTTTATGGCATATACGTTACCCTATTGAAAATTCTGCAAATGAATTTCTTATCGTCGCTACAACTAGACCAGAAACCATGTTTGGTGACCTTGCGGTGGCAGTCCACCCAAGTGATGAAAGATATATGCATCTTATCGGAAAAAATGTCATTATTCCTATTTGCAAACGAAAAATTCCAGTTATTGCTGATCATTTTGTGGAGAAAGAGTTTGGGACGGGCATAGTTAAAATCACCCCAGCGCATGACATGAATGACTTTGAAGTAGGTAAACGGCATAAATTAGGTTTGTTGAATATTTTTCATCCCGATGCCCGTTTAAATGAAAATGTTCCGAATGAATATCAAGGTCTTGATCGTTTTGTTGCTCGAAAAAAGCTTGTTAATGAATTAGAAGAACAAGGTTACTTAGAAAAAATTCAAGCACATAAATTGGTCGTTGGTATTTCTGAGCGGGGTAATGTACCCATAGAATTCTATTTAAGTGAACAATGGTATATAAAAATGGAAAAGCTTGCGGAACTCACTTTAAATGCCACCCGTTCAGGACGTCTAAAGTTAATTCCTGCGCATCAAGAAAAAACGTGGGAATATTGGCTTACAAATATTCAAGACTGGTGTATTTCTCGTCAGTTATGGTGGGGGCACCGGTTGCCAATGTATACCTGCGATCAGTGCAAACACATTCATTGCGAAGAGGTTGCTCCGCAAAAATGTTCTAAATGTGGACACAATTCTTTAACTCAAGATCCAGATGCCTTAGACACTTGGGCAAGTTCATGGTTGTGGCCGTTTGGTGTTCACAACTGGGCGCATCCTTCAGAAGAGGAAAAGCAAGATCTAGAATATTATTATCCGACAGATGTCATTGTGACTGGCGCTGATATCATCTTTTTCTGGATTGCGCGGATGGTTATGGCTGGTGAATATTTTACCAGCGAAACTCCTTTTAAAGCATGTTATTTTACACCAATCGTACGAGATGCTCGTGGCAGAAAAATGAGCAAGTCACTTGGTAATTCTCCAGATGTTGCAGGAGTGATGGCAAAATATGGTACTGATGCCATGCGTTTTTCTCTAGTGAATCAAATAGTAACAGGACAAGATATCTTTTGGAGCGATGACTGCTGTGAATTAGGGAAAAATTTTGCGAATAAAATTTGGAACGCAGCACGCTTTTTAACGATGAATGCTGAAAAATTAAATTTAGATCCTGCAAAAATTTCCTATGACCAACTGCAAACCCGTTCTAATGACATCATTATGGGTTGGATTACAAGTGAGTTTTTTGATGTCGTTCGTAAAATTCATGAAAATATTCAAAAATTTGAGTTTTCACAATACACAGGCACTATGTATGAATTTATTTGGATGACTTATTGCGATTGGTTTGTTGAATTGTTAAAGCCGCGGCTTGCTGATGAACAAAATCTTAATTTGGCTAAAGAAACTTTAACGTTAGCTTTACAAATTTTTGATGGCATTTTGCGACTGATGCATCCTGTTATGCCTTTTGTAACTGAAGAAATTTGGCAGCAATTAAATTCTGATAAATTAGGTAAAACTATTGGTTTTGAACAATTACCTTTAGCAAAAGCTAATTTAATCGATGAAAACTCAATTAAACATATGCGAGAAGTGCAAGCCGTCGTTGTTGCTGTCAGAGCTATAAGAGGTAAATTTAATATCCATCCAGCAACAGAATTAAAAGTTTATTTACAAGATTCCAAGAAAAAATTTGGTCTCCTGATTCCGCAAATGGAAGCATTAGCTAAAGCACATTTTCATTTCGAAACGACGCAGCAGGGGTTTTGTGCTCCTACTCTGGTAAATGGAACAGAAATTTTTGTGAGCTTAGAAGGACTGGTTGATAGACAAGCAGAAAAAGACCGTTTACTTAAAAAGATAGAAAAAGTAACAAATACTTTAGCTGGAATTGAAAAAAGATTAAGTAATCAAGAATTTGTTAAAGGTGCTCCTGCGCATATTTTAATTGGCGCCAAAAAGCAACTTGAAGAAAATCAGAAAGAGCTTGAAATGTTGCAAGAATCTTTAAAGTTACTTTAAAATAAAATGAGGTAACTTTAATTTATTCTTATTATAGAAAGAGATTTAATGAAGCATCTATTTTGGTTAGATATGGAAATGTCAGGTTTAGATCATACAAAAGAACGTATTTTAGAAGTTGCTCTAATCGTCACTGATTTGTCTTTCAATACTCTAAAAGAATATGAAACAATTGTTTATCAAGATGAAAGTATTTTAAATGGAATGGATGCCTGGTGTACAGAACAACATGGTAAAAGTGGCTTGACTGCAAAAGTGCCACAGGGAAGACCAGAAAAGGAAGTTGAAAAAGAGTTAATTGAAATTATTAAACAATATTCAGTAGGAGAAAAAGCAATACTTGCTGGTAATTCTATTGGTCAAGACAGAAAATTTATTGATCAGTGGATGCCTAAATTAGCAAATACTCTTCATTATCGAATGCTTGATGTTTCAAGTTTTAAAGTTGTTTTTGAAGGAATTCATAATAAAAAATACGATAAAAAACATAAGCACAGAGCTGTTGAAGATATTTTAGAATCAATTGAAGAGTTAAAGTTTTATTTACAATTTGTAAAACTTAATTAATTTAAAGAGATTAAAAAATGAATAATATTTTGTATAAAGATCAAGACTCTAAATATTGTCAAGACTGTGGTCAAATAATTAAAAAAAGAGCTGAAATTTGTCCCCATTGTGGCTGCCGACAGATATCCGCGTATTCTGGCCGCAATCGTATAGTGGCTGTGTTATTTGCTTTCTTTTTAGGAGGATTTGGTGCGCATAAATTTTATTTAGGAAGCTTTGGTCTTGGAGTTGTTTATTTAATTTTTTGTTGGACAGTCATTCCAAGTATTATAGCCATTATTGAAGGTATTTTATTATTAATTATGATCGACGATGACTTTAATCGTAAATACAATACTTAAATACTGTTTCTTAGGTCTTCTAACATTTCATTTTCTCCAACAATCCAAAGAATATCATTCTCTTGTAGTAAACAATTTGCTTTCGGACTTTTTATTCTTATATTATTTCTTTCTACACCAACAATAGTACAGTGAAACTTTTCACTAATATTAGTGTCTTTAATTAACAAGCCATTTAAATAGGAATCTTTCTTAATAATGAATTTTTGCAAACAATAGTCTAAAATTTCTTTAGCTTTAGCATTTAATTCAGCAGATTTTTCTAAATCTATTTTAAATTTATCAATTTCTTCATCGGTAGCAAAACATAATAATATATCTTGGGGAAATATAATTTCTGTAGGCTGAGGTGAAATAAAAAGATTTTCACTGCGTAAAATACCGACAATATTAACTCCATATTGTTCACGTATATCTATATCAATAATTTTTTTTCCA
>CAYSZE010000113.1:0-8193 GCA_964435255.1 uncultured Oligoflexia bacterium | reverse complement strand
CTGTCTCTATCGAAATTTCTTCTTCCGCTGGGGCTGCCGCTTCTTCCGCTGGGGCTGCCGCTTCTTCTGCTGGGGCTGCCGCTTCTAATTTTTCTTCTAAGGCTGCTTCATTTAAAGGAACAGCAGCAATATCCTCATCAGCTATAACAGGAGACTCTGTTGAGTTGTTTGTTTCTTCCGCAGAAGCTTGTCCTATGCCAATAGTTTGGAGAGCTTGTTTAAAAGGCCCTAATCCCACCCTCGTTACAATATCTGCTAGGCTTTCATTTTCTTGTTTATTTTGCGAATATGTTTCTAATACTGCACAAATAGACTCGCCAATTTTTTCTTTTGGCACAGAATCAATTAAAAATTCAGCGACTTTGACTTCACCTGCCGAACGGCCACCAATGAGAATTTTATAACCACTTTTTTCTCCTATCACATGAATGTCGTCAGTTGCTGATGCAACACATGCTGTTGCGCATCCGTTCATGCCAATATTCAAGGCCACAAAAGATTCTTTAAACTTTTCATTTAAATGTGGGGATATTTCTATGGCGTCACCTAACGCATCTTGTTCACATTTAGGACATAATTCACCTAAACATGCTTTAGGAGACAAAATAGAGTGATTACGATAATGTTTTAACAAAATTCCAGATTTAGCAAGTTTAGCATGCAATTCTAAAAGTTTATCTTTAGGTACCATAAAACCGATGCGCTGATCTTCTGTCACTTTAAGAAAGACAGAAACATCATCTACAACATCACAAATCAATCTGAGTTGGCTGCCATTATATACACCACCTGCGGCTTCAGCCAAAACAAATAAATTTCCATTTTTTAACTCAAACTGCCCCGAAGACAATGAATTCCCCCAATATAATACTCTGACTTGGTATCGTTTGCTTGCCTTAGAACTTGAGGAAGCATAGAGTAAGTTGAAATAAAAATTTACTTTGGTTACTAAAGCTATGCAGGTCTTTTTCCGATATTAGACCGAACGCTGAACCATTCTACTGTCTTGTTTTAAGAAGGAGTTTCCCGCTATGTCCACCTCCTCTGCGTCTTCTATTCGAGAATTAATTGAATATGTTGCGAAGTCCCTTGTAGACAATGCGGATAAGGTTGAAATCAATGAGATCAATGGTGCGCAAACAAATGTCATTGAATTAAAAGTTGCGAAAGAAGATGTTGGTAAAATTATTGGTAAAAGTGGCCGCACGGCTGATGCTATTCGCACAATATTAAATTGTGGTGCAGCAAAACAAAATAAAAGATATATTCTCCATATTATTGACGAATAAAAAAAATCAGCAATAAAATATTTTATCTCCTATTAAAATTTTCCCCTGTCAAAAAATTTTTATACAAATAAAATTCAAATTTGTAGTCAAATATTTAGCTACGAAGAAATATTTTCTCCTTCCGATGAAAGTAAAACACTTAATTAGGAGGAAATATGGATGCAAAAAAAATTTCATTTATGCTTATCATATTTCTTTCGAAACTGTTTTTCTCTTGCAGTTACTTTAGAAGTCCTGGGTTAAGTTTTAATATTAATAGCCCATCACTTGTAGGACAAGCAAGCTCTTTATACACTTCATTTCAAGCTGTTCAAATTCCTATTACAATAACTAATTCATCAGGATTTAAACTTCAAACGACACTAAATTCAGGAGCAAATTCAGTACAAATACCAACAGGTAATATTCATATAAAAATAGGTTATCTTGCAGTAGGAATAACTAGTACATCTTTATGCGGTTCAAATACAGGTGGGCCAAACAATGTTTTGTATACTGAATTTGAAACCGACTTTAACATAACTAATAGCACTGAATCTATTAATATCAATTTTCCCCAACCTTTTACCGTCATTCCTATGGATCATTTTGGCTTTATAGTTAAAGACAAAAATGGCAATCCTGCTTCTAATGCTACTATTTATTATTATGATTCTATAAGTGAACAAAATATTATTGATCCTTGTAAAGGAACGGTTTTAAAAGATACCGCAGATTCCCTAGGAAGACTTGCTGTTGATTTTCCTATTTATAGTAGCAATTTAAAAATGCGATTTATAGTTGAAACAACCAATGGAGACAAGAAAAAATTTGAACCCACTTTTGTGAGAGGTTCTCCCAAAGCACAATTTTATTATATAGATATGGATAAAGGAACAACAATAGCAATGGATGAAAATAATGATAGTTTTTTACAAGACGGTTTTTCTATTGCTTATACTCGTGATGAATTATTAAAAAATCCTAGATTCCCTGATTTTTATTCTTATGTTTTACAATCTCCTGACCCATACACTTATTCTGTTTTTCTGGGGCCACAATCTAATAATCAAGATCCCTATAGTTTAATGAATAGAAGAAGTTTAGATATTTATTGTAAAATAACTGATTACACAAACTCTAATATTTTATATCCAAATCAAATTTGTCCTCGAAATCCTTTTGTTATACTAACTTTAAACATGACTTGGACTTATGGACAAAGTTATAATATTTATGCTTACGCTATAGATAAAGAAGGTTATCAAATAAACCCTTCTAATAGCTATGTCCCATTTAGTTATGCACCATTATAGAATATTTAACGGTTAATAAAAATGTCAATACCCCATTTTGTCAAGGGTATTTTTTTAATTATCCGTTATATTTTTTTCAATATTTTCCTCTTTACAAAGTTATTTCTTGTTTAAATTATTTTTTATGGAGGAATAAAGTAACTCTCCATGAAAGTAATAACACAAGGAGTTTTATATGTATTTCAATACATTTAGAAGAAATTTATCTAGCAATAATAACACATTACCATTCTTTGGTTTTCATAATGAAGTTGGAAATTTAATTAATACAATTCTTGCAGAGCATATTAATAAAGAAGAGTCTAATGTCAATTCTGAAGTTTGGTTTCGCCCTAAAATTGATATCACGGAATCAAAAAGTCATTACATTATTTCTGCAGAACTCGCAGGAGTTGATCAAAAAAATATTGATATATCTTTAGATAAAAATATTTTAACGATTACAGGAGAAAAGAAAAAAAGTGAAATAGATAGCGAAACAAAAATGTATAAAAATGAAATTAATTATGGAAAATTTAAACGAGTGATAGAATTTCCTCAACAAGCAAATTCTGATGGTATAGAAGCAGAATTAAAAGAAGGAGTTTTAACGATAAAAATTGAAAAGTACACTCAACCAGAGCCTAAAAAAATTACAATAAAAACCGCATAACAAATTAATGCTTGATATTATTAAAAATTTCAAGCATTTTTTATTTAAAATATTTTCATTTATAAAATAAGTTAACACAATCTACAGCTTTTAACCAACGATATAAATTTGCATTTGCAATAGCTTCTGCCATGTTTGGATTGAATATTTTTCCTTTTGTCTCTTGCTCTGTAACAAAATGTTCTTGTTCCTTTATACCTACAGATGCAGCCATTGCTGCGCCTAATGATGTTGTTTCAGTATTTAAAGGTCTAAACAACTCTGTTTGTAAAAGGTCTGCTTGAAATTGCATCAAAAAGTCATTACGAGACGCACCTCCATCTACACCAACACGACTGATTTTTTGTTTACTTATTTTTTCCATAAGCTTTAACAATTGCACATTTTGCATGGCAATACTTTCTAAAACGGCACGAATAATTTGTGCTTTTTGTGTGCCACGCGTGAGACCAAATAAGACTCCTTTCGCTTGAGGGTTCCAATAAGGCGCACCTAATCCTGCTAGCGAAGGAACAAATAAAATTTCTTCGTCCCTTGGATAACTCATTGCCTGTTCTGCACTTTCTGCAGAGTTTTTAACCCACCCAAAATTATCACGCAAAAACTGCACAGCAGCACCAGCAATAAATGCAGAACCTTCCAAGGCAAATGCCCGCTTGTTTTTTGCTGCATAAGCAACTGTCGTTAACAAACCTTCATTGGTAGTAACAATATTCTCTCCAGTATTCATTAATAAAAATGCACCCGTGCCAAATGTGATTTTAGCTTCCCCAGAATGCACACATTTTTGTCCAAATAAAGCAGCTTGTTGATCTCCCAATACACCAGTAATAGGAATGCCATCTGGAAGTCCTAAAACACCAGAGGTTTCACCAAATTTACCAAAACTTGGTCTTATTTCTGCTAAGTTATTTATTGATAAATTAAATAATTTGAGTAATTCAGAATCATATTCACCAGTATGTAAATTATAAAGCATGGTTCGGCTAGCATTTGTATGATCAGTTACGAAAGACTTCCCTTGCGTTAATTTCCAAATAATAAAAGAATCGATAGTTCCTAAAGCAAGTTCTCCAGACAGAGCCCATTGTTTTGCATAAGGATATTGTTCCAGCATCCAACGCATTTTTGAAGCACTAAAGTAAGGATCACAAACAAGCCCTGTTTTATTTAAAATAGAATCTTTTAATGCTTTGTTCCTTTTTAAACTGTCACAGAAATCGGCTGTTCTTCTGTCTTGCCAAACAATAGCATTGCCAGCAATTTCACCTGTTTTCTTATTCCAAGCAAGACAGGTTTCTCTCTGATTAGTTATTCCAAGGGCTATAATTTTTTGTGGCGAAAAATCCCGATTTTCATGCTGAGCTTTCTCGAGTGCTACCTGAATTGCTTTTACAGTTGTCTCCCAAATTTGTTGTGGATTGTGTTCAACTAAACCTGCACGTGGGTAAATTTGCGGAAACTCAATTTTATTATTCCCATACATAGAAAAATCATTCATACTAAAAAATGAGGCCTGAATTCCTGTGGTACCTTCGTCTATAGATAAGATAAAATGATCCATAATTCCGACTCCTTTGAATTAAGGGAAAATTCGTAGCAAGTTTAAGGAGGATATTAACTTGAGTCTAAAAGAGCGACAAACAGTTCCAAAAAAATTTCAAAATTACTTTTTTAAACTTCCTTTTATTGAACAAGCTGGATTTTTTTTATGGCCATCATTAAATAGTGGTGAAATACAAGCAGAAGAAAAAAAACTTTTAAATTTAATAAAACCTTCAGGTGTTATTTTATTTAAACGCAATTTACAAAACTTTGCCCAAGCACGGCATTTGACCCAGCTTATAAAAAAATACCGCGCTCCTAACAAAAGTTTATTTAAAATGCCATTTGTTATTTCTATTGATGAAGAAGGAGGACGCGTCTCAAGACTGCCTCCTCCTTTTTCAAGAGGAAAACCAGCATTAGAATTTGCCGAACAAAATGACTTCGATGGGTTACAAGGACAAATTTTACATCAAATTTTCGTAGCCCAAAATTTAGGAATCAATTGCTTATTAAGCCCTGTTGTCGATATTTTAACTGAACCCTCTAATTTAGTCATTGGCGATCGTTGTTATGGCAGAACTCCAGAAAAAGTAACAAAGTTTGCCGCATTTGTTAACAATTTATTGCTTGATGAAAAAATGTATTCCTGCGCCAAACACTTTCCTGGCCACGGTAACACAACGACCGATTCCCATAAAGAACTAAGTGTTAGCAATGTTTCTTTAGACCAATTGCGAAACCGAGAATGGATACCTTTTAAAAAACTCATAACAGATAAAGTTCCCTTTATTATTACAGCTCATGTTTTAATTCCTGAATTGGATCATAATAACCCAGCGACATTAAGTAAAACTATTCTTTCAAAATATTTAAGAAAAGAATTAGGTTTTAAAGGATTAATTATAAGTGATGATCTGCGCATGAATGCTATAGCTGAACATTACCAACAAAAGAGGAAATTACAATCATCTATAACAGAAGATGTTTCTTTTTCGTACCATGAAGATGATGAATATTTAAAAAATGCTGCCATCGATGCTTTAAGAGCAGGGTGCGACATTTTATTAAGTTGTCAAAGTATTGTTAGAGAAGCAAAAATTGCTTATGCAATTGCTGAGAAAATGCAGAATGATAAAATATTCCATAACTTATTAATGGAGAAAGCGTGGAATATTTTTTTGACGTTAACACAAAAGCAAAAGATGAAAATATAATAGTCATAACTATTTATAGCCTTTTATTTCATTTTTTACTTGTATTTGCTATTGCATTATTAAAACCTAATCCTCCTGAATTTGTAAGTATAACAGTTGCAACAAATACTATTCATTTAAATACAAATAAAGCCCAATCAAATAAACAATCAATTCAAAAACAACAAGATAAAAAAATTCCCAAAGAAGAAGTTGTAAAGTCAAATGCAGCAAAACAACAAATTCATAAAGAAATCCCGTCTGAAAAAACACAACCATCAGTAAATGCAAAAGATGTACCTAACCCAACTCCCGAAGGACAATCATCTAATCCTAGTAAAGAATTCTATTCTGCCGAATCAACTGTCGACAAAACAGCTCAATGTACTTTACCCGAAATAAATTTAACAGATGATGCTACAAACGCTGGGATAAAAAGTGGAAATGTTATTATTGAAGTTCAAATTAATAGCCAAGGAAAAGTAACAAATACAAAATTAATCAAAGGAACTGGTTATAAAATTGATGAAGTTGCTTTAAATGCGGCAAAAGAATTAAATTGTAAGCCAGCGCGTAGAGATCAAGAGAGTGTTGGTGTGATCAAAAGAATTAATTGGGTCATAGTTCAATAATTTATCAAATATTTTTCAAATTTTTAGTTAAGATAAAATAGTTTTTTACTTTTAATTTTTGCGGAGTTAACAATGAAAAATATTATTACTATTAGCCTTATTTCAGCTTTTTTCCCCTTATCTTATTCATTCGCCGACTGTAATTGCAAAGACAGTTATGCATATATTACAGATTATTCCGCTAATAAAGTAAGTATATGTCATATTGATAACTTAACTGGAGCTCTTTTAGATTGCAAAGACCATAATGGTTTTACCGCACCAACTGGTGTTGCAGTATGTAGTGGCTATGCATATGTGAATTCAGGTACACAAAATTCTGTAAAAGTTTGTAAAGTCGATAATATCTCTAAAAATTTAATTGAGTGTAAAAATACAAAACAAACAGGTGGGCTAGAAGGAACAGATATTTCAAACGGATTTACCTATACTTCTGTTAGTAGCCGCAATCTTATAAATATATGCAAAGTTGATAGCAAAACAGGAGAGCTGTCTGATTGCAAAGAATCAACAGGTTTTACCAAACCCGCTGGTATTTCAATAGCAAATGGTTTTGCTTACATTGCAAATAACGGTAATAATAAAGTTAGTGTTTGTAAAATTGATAACAAGACAGGTGATCTTTCTAATTGTCAATTGATAACAGGTTTTAATTACCCAGATAGTGTTTCAATTGCTAATAATTTTGCTTATGTTACAAACAGATTAGGAAATACTGTGAGTGTCTGTAAAGTGAATAGCAGTTCAGGAATGCTTTCTGAATGTAAACAAAGTGCTGTATTATTTAGTCAACCATGTGGCATTGCGGTGCAAAATAATTTTGCATACGTAGTGAATAGAACAGCAAAAACAGTGAGTGTTTGTCAAGTTGATAAAGTAACAGGAGAGCTTTCTGATTGTAAAACAGCAGCAAGTGGCTTTTCAGGACCTGATTACATACATATTCTCTAATAAAAGTTGTAAAAAAATAAGGTCACATCAAAAACTGTGACCTTATTTTTTGCAAAATTCAATTTAATATTTAGTCTTTCCGACCACCAAATATCTGTAACAAACTTATAAACAAGTTTATAAAGTTCAAATACATTGTCAGAGCACCAAATATCATAAATTTACCTAATGCTTGGCTATCAGTGGACGAAGTGCTAGTTAATTCAAAAGCCCCTTCGCGAATACGTTGAGAATCATAGGCTGTTAAACCCGAAAAAACGAGAATGCCAGCCCAACCAGAAAATGATCTTAAAATAGGACTTTGCATAAATAAATTTATCAGGCCAGCTCCTATAATCATAAATAAGCCCATGTATAAAAAAGTTTTCATAAATCCTAAATTTTTCTTTGTAACTGCACCAAAAATTGCTAAAGCAGCAAATCCCATTGCTGCTACAAAAAAGATAGAAATAACATTTCCTATAGGATAAACCGCCATTAACAAAGCAAAGGTAAAGCCTGTAAATGCTGCATAAACAAGAAACAAAGTTTTTAATAACGTGGCACTTAATTTATTTGCTGCAAAACTCATGATCAGAACAAGAGCAACTTGGAGAAATATAACACTAAAAAAGACACCCTTACCCATACTTA
>CAYSZE010000112.1:0-3656 GCA_964435255.1 uncultured Oligoflexia bacterium | reverse complement strand
ACACCAAGCAATTGCTGATAATATCCGCCCAAATTCTTGTACAGAATCCATTTTTAATGCCCCTATGAAATAAAACTTTTCATTTTATATTTATCACTTGCCTGTAATACAGAAGGATCTCCATTTGTTTTTATATTATTCACCATCTCTTCTATATGCTTACGAGTCACCATTTTTTCATTAGTTGCAACCATAGGAGCTTGATTCGTAAACATAACAAGCAAATCATTAAATTTTTGATATGCTTCAATATTAATTGATGTTTGTAATAAAACTGCATCTAATAATTTAGGAAATAACATCTCGTTATATATTTGCATCTGATTTTTTGTTGTCTTATTCATTTTTATAAAATTAGGGAGATATTCTTCTTGTATTTCATCGATTGATGAACGTATGGCTTGTAATGTAACACTTGCTTGCAAATATTTTGCATTGTCGTTTGCAAGCCTAATTGCTGTACGACCTCGCTTAGTTTTACGTATTTTTTTATCTATCTCCTCATCAGACATAAACATGTTTGATATTTTTGAACTAATATCATCTTGCTTTCCATCTGAATTACTTGTACCTGTATCTGTATTAGAATCTTTTGAACTATCTGTATAACCATTTTTCTTAGCTATTTTTACAGCTCTCTCATAAAGCTCCTCGATCTGAAATGCGAGCGAATCAATTTTATTAATTAAAACAGGATGAAAATATTTCAAGCGAAAAGACAACAAATCATTATCCTTTTGTTTCATGATATCTTCATAATATTTAGTTAATTGCATATATTGCTTATAGAAAATATTTTCTTGCGGCTCTCTTAAAAATTGCCTAACATCAAAAAGCCACTGCATTTTCTCATTAAAACTAGACACAAATTTGTTATATTCATTCACAAAACCTTTAGCTAATTCATAATGTTCCTTAATGGTTTTGATATACGGGGCAATAATCATATATTCAGCTTTTAGCCATCCCCAAAGCCCTAACGTTGCAGAAGTATCTGATCCTGCAACATCAGCATAGGCACTTTTTGGTTTAGAAAGCATTGCTCCAACAAATAAACTTGTTGCAATTGTAGCAAACATTTTGCGTCGAGATTTTTTTTCATTCAAATCGTCATCATTATTATTTGTATAATTATTTAGCATTATTTTCTCCATTATAAATAACGGTATCCACTATTTTTTTAATTTGCTGTTCAGGAATACCTGCTACTTTAGGAATTGGCCAAGGAGCTCGTTGAGCAAGAAGTTCACAAATTTCCTTATAAGAATAAATATTTTCTCTCATGCAAGCTTCACGGATAGCAATACCTCCTGCATGAGTCGTGCAACCCCATAATGTTTCTTTATCAACATCTACAATTAATTGATGTACATTTTTTTTCTCATCAATATATCCCCAGGCATATATTCCTCGCTCTTTTAATATAAAATTAGATTTTGAGATTGAACGAATTTTATTTATTTTGGGATCATCTGCTGGCAATTCAAGAAATTGTGCAAGCAATATTTCGGGTCCAGGAAACTGATAAAAAAACATTCTCTTTGCTGATTTAACAAGTTTGTATTTTTCGCTTCCCCATTTCCGCTCATCAAGTGCAAGGTCTTCAGCTTGCTGAGTTGCCAAAAATGGTATTTTACCTTCTTTCCTAGCTTGGCTATTTAAATTTAAATACAAGTCCTCTGGAATAAAATTTTTTAACCTTGCGACTTCATCTATTAGAAATTGAATCTTACAAGCTTGACTACGATTTGATGAATACTTTTCGGCTACAAGCTCAGAAAGCAAGATAGCAAAGGTAAAAAATGGCTTATAAATTCCATCTGGATTTAGAGAACTTTCAAATGTTGTAAAATAAAAAAAACGTGCTTTTTCATAATCATAATTAGCAGGTTTGTCTGGACAAAAAATATTTCCCCAATGCTTTGGATCAACATAACGAGATAAACTTTTAATCACGATCCACATGGTATGATCTTTGTCTTCTATTATTTTTGGGTATTCTGTCTTTGCTTTTCTTTCAAAAAGCAGGAAAAAATCAAGCAAATCATAATTGCTATTTGTTTCTTGATAAAATTCAGCTAAAGAATCAGCAATTAAATTTTCAATTTTAAATTGAAGTTCTTTTTCTAAATCACTAATTTTACATAAACAAGAGATAAATTTAAGAGCTGATTCTTGTCCTGAAGTTCCAAAATATTTAAATGCCCTAAGCGGATGATCAGCAAAAGGAGAGATATTACCATCATCTAAATTGCGCATAATAAAATTTACATCAGCAAGATCACGATAAGCCAAATAACGAAAAGATCCGCCAATTTCGACATAACAACCTGCAACATTGTGAGTATTTTTTTTCTCAATATGAGCTTTGATATTTAAAAATAGAAGCGTTGACTTGCCAGCTCCCATATCACCAATAAATAAATTAGGGTACTCCTGATGTTGTTCAAACGAAAACATTTTATTATTTACTGTTCTGAAAATAAGGTCATAATCAGATTTAAAATGAGAATAATCTGGGCGAGGCAAGTAGCACAAAATTTCTTTCAAACTCGTTACTTTGTTTTTTCTAAATCTTAAACTTGGTCTGGTATCTGGTAAATACTGATTTAAAGCATTATCTAGAAAAGCGAGATCTTGTGAGAAAATGGGCTTGCAGTCATTACCTAAAGCATTACATGCTATGTCTAATGCAAAAATCGTATCGGACACTTCCAACGGTTTAGCATGTATCAAAATTCCTACTTGCATTATTACATTTATATTATCTGAAATGCTTTGATTTTTTTCATTTGAATCGTCTAAATTGTTGTGTTTTTTATTAAAGCTCATCCTGTAAGAATTTTTAATAATTTCACGGCTTGTTATTTCTAAACTTACACACACGCAACCTGTTAGATTACTTACTGAGTTGTAAATAAACTGAAAATCAGAATTGATAAATTTTTCTGGTAGTTGTGCCAATGAGAAAGATGCAAGCTCAGATTCTGGCCAAAGACCTGTTGCTTTCCCCTTAAAAATTTTTATAGGAGAACGGAATAAAGGAATGCTTTTTCCTGATGGTTCCTGAAATGGAAAGAATATACGCTCTGAAATAGCCGACATTTCTAAGCAATTTAGCATTTTCACTTTAGAATTTTGTAACGAAAAAATCTTTTCTTTCAATGAATTTTTCATGAGAGCATTGCCTATTTTATTTGGAATCCTAATAAATATGTAATATTCAGATTTTGAAATATTTTTTGACTTTAAGAAATTTGGAATATTTGGATTTTTATCGGGAATTTGTGGCTTGATAAACTTTACGCTAGAATATGATGGAAGCATGGGAAGTAAATTAATTACAAATGTTTCAAATAATGTTTCGCTATTTTCTAAAAGTTCAAATCCAATTAACTGCTCTCCAGAAGGCAAGTACCACTCATTTTCTTTAATAGTACTATTAGCTATCGATTGAGTATTTAAATCTTTTTTAGGAAATACAATTTTAAAATTTGATATAAAGTTTTCATACTTTTCATACTCGTGCCTTCCAGCACGAAACAATTCAGCTAAATAAAACGTTCCTCCAACTATAATAAAAGCTATAGTAAATCCAATTGCCTGATAATTATGGAGTATAGCAACTATAACAAGAGCAGGAAAACAAGAAACAA
>CAYSZE010000111.1:0-7112 GCA_964435255.1 uncultured Oligoflexia bacterium | reverse complement strand
TAAGTTAGGAGTCAATGACATTATTTATAAGACAGGCGATTTGGTGCGGCAGTTGCCTAATGGCGAGTTTATTTATATAGGACGGAATGACACACAGGTTAAAATAAGAGGCTATCGGATAGAATTAAGTGAAATAGAAAATGCGGTTTTAAGTTATCCTAGTTTATTGCAAGCAGCAGTGATCGCAAAAAGCCTGCACAAAGAAAATGAAGAGTACGATAACAACAGAACTTTAATTTGTTATTATGTAGAAAAAGCCAAAACAGACAGTCAAAAGTTAAAAGACTATTTAAGTGATAAATTACCAAACTATATGGTACCAAGTTATTATGTTAAACTAGAAATACTCCCCTTAAATTCAAGTGGAAAATTAGACTTAAAAACATTACCAGAACCTGAAGTGATAAAAAGTAACAGCTATGTTGCTCCATGCAACAAAATAGAAAAAGAAATGTCTGAAATATGGGAAAGTGTATTGTCAAGACCTCAGGGAACAGTTGGCATAACAGATGATTTTTTTGCTTTAGGTGGTGATAGTATTATAAGTATTCAAATATCTGCGCGCGTAAGAGAACAATTAGCACTTAATGTGCAAATAAAAGATATTTTTAAATATAAAACAATAGAGAATATTACGAAAAATATAACATCTTATCAAGAAAATATTAAGCAAGATTGGCTAAATGAACAAGGTGTTCTTGAAGGAAATGTTCCATTATCACCAATTCAAAAATGGTTTTTTTGGAATGAGTTTAAGGAGCAAGAACATTGGAATCATTCTTTTTTAATTAAAACAAAGAAGTTAGACTTTAATAAGTTAAAAGAAGCAGTATATAAATTGGTGCAAAGGCATGATAGCCTACGTCTGCGCTTTAAAAATGGAAATGGAAACTGGGAACAATATTATTCAAATATAGTAGAAAGTTCATATGAATTACATTATTTAAATAACTTTTTAAATGATAATATTAGCCAGCAATTTACTTCTTGGCAAAGTTCTTTTGACTTAATCAAAGGCCCTATTTGTACTTTTGGATATATCGAAGGATATTCAGATGATAGTGCGCGCATTTTTGTAGCAGCGCATCACTTAGGGATTGATGCCGTTAGTTGGCGTATTATAACAGAAGATTTACAGTCTCTATATTATGGTGTTGAACTTGATAATAAACTGACAAGTTATAGACAATGGGTAAAAGAAATACAACAATATGCAACACATAATGAAACAGATAAGCATTATTGGGAAGAAGTATTGGTTAAAATAGCAAAAATTGAGCAGGATAGATCTTTTTTTGAACACGATAAAACTAGTCATTACAAAGGTGAATTAGAACAAAATGATACTTCACTTCTCTTAGAAAAGTGTAATTCAACTTTAAATACAGAAATTAATGACTTATTATTAACCACTTTAGCTCGTTCTTTAAGTAAATTAACAAAGAGGAACAATCATGCCATTATGATGGAAGGTCATGGGCGTGAAGAAATTAGTGATAAAGTTGACATCTCAAAAACAGTAGGCTGGTTTACTAGCATGTATCCTGTAGTCATTGAAACCAGTGAAGATATTTTCTCAGATATTGTTTATACCAAAGAAATGTTCCGCAAAATTCCTAACAAAGGAATCAGTTTTGGCAGTATTTGTGGCTATAAAAGCGATTCATTACCAAACATTAGTTTTAATTATCTCGGTCAAATAAATAGCTCTTATAAAGAAGATCCAAGCAAATGGCATATTGTAGGAGAAGAATCGGGAATAGCTATGAAAGATATTAAAATAAAAAATAATCTTTTATCAATTAATGCAATATGTATAAATGGAAGTTTAACTTTTTATATCAATGGGAATTTAAAATTAGAGAAAATGGAAAAACTTGGTAAATGTTTTAAAGATGAATTAATCAACTTAATTCAATATTTAAATAGTTATAATCGAAAATATTTAACGAGTAGTGATGTACATGATATTATTAATCAACAGTATTTAAATAAGCTACAGCAAAATAAAGAAATAGAAAATGTTTATTTGGCTAATAGCTTGCAACAAGGGTTTGTTTTACATTATTTAAAACAAGGTGAAAATGATGATGCTTATATAGAACAAATTGTTTGGCAATATAATAATGAGATTTATGTAGATAAATTAAAAAAAGCATGGGAATTAGCCCACAAAAAATATGAATCTCTTCGTCTTCGATTTTCATGGGAAGAAGAAGTAATCCAAATTGTAGATAAAAATGTTAATTTAAATTGGGAATACTTTGATTTAAGTCATGAATTAGATGAAACTAAAAAATATATATTTTTAAAAAATGTGCAGACTAAAGATAGGTTACGTAAATATAATTTAAATAAAGGAAATTTAAGTAGAAATTATTTAATAAAGTATCATAATAGTAAATATGTTTTTATGCTAAGTAACCATCACATTATTCTTGATGGATGGAGTTTTGTAATTTTATTAGAATATGTTCATTCTATATATATTGACTTATTAAATAATAAAGAAATAAAAGAAATACGTGATAGTAAATATGGTAATGTACAAAAATATCTATTAGCACATAAAAATGAAAATATGATTTATTGGAGAAATTATATTTCTAAAAATATTAGTACTTTAAATTTAAATACACTATTATCTGATTATGCAAGAGAGAAAAATTTATCGTGCAATAATTATAGTTTAATAGAAACCCAAAATGAAGTTTCATTTTTAATTACTGGTTCTAATTATTTAAATTTGAAAAAAGTATGCCAAATGAATTCAATTACCATATCATCTTTATTACAATATGCTTGGCATAAAGCTCTTAGTATCTATTCTAATAGTGAACACACTACAGTTGGTATGACTGTATCAGGAAGAAATATACCTATCGATGGCATTGAAAATGCAGTTGGTCTATTAATTAATACATTGCCTCTTTGTGTTGAACATAACCTTTTCGAACATTTGAAAGTAATGGATTGTATAAAAGTAATTCAGGAACAAATGAATGAAATTAATAACAGAAGTAATATTAATTTAGCAGAAATACAAAAAAGTGGGCAAAGATTATTTGATAGTATTTTTGTTTTTGAAAATTATCCAGGTTTTACATCAAAAAAATTTGAAAATAACATTAATATACAAGCAAGAATGGATAATGTTTTTGAGAAACTTGATTACCCATTAACTGTATTATCTAATGAACAAGGGAATTCTGTTAATTTTAAACTTAAATATGCAGGAGAGCTATTCAATGACTCAGCCATTCATAGTTTATTATCAGTAGTAAAAGAAATTATAAATCAAATCACTATTGATTATAATATAATGACTAAATCTCTCAAATATATTAATAATCAGCAACAAAATAAATTTGTAAATACTTTAGAACAATTTGGGAACGATAATTTAAGTAATCATACAATAACAAGTCTTTTTGAAGAAAAGGTTTTACTTTTTAGAAACAAAATCGCCATTTCATATAAAGATAAAGAATTGAGTTATCAAAATTTGAATGAATCAGCTAATCAGTTAGCGCATTTGATAAAAGCAAGATTTGCAATAAATGACAGTCCATTTATTGCAATATGTTTGAATCGCAATGAACAAATGATAATTGCAATTCTTGCAGTATTAAAACTTGGTAAAGCCTATTTTCCAATCGATCCAAGTTTACCAAAAGATCGAATTCAGTATACTTTGGAAGATGCTAAACCGTCTCTTGTTTTGGTTGATAATGAAAATTATGAATTTATAGAAAATATTTATCCTAACAAAGTTTTTTGTATAAACACAAGTGATATAATTTATGAATTATCTAAGCAAAATAAAGATAATTTAGTTAATGAAAAAAATAAAAATAATTTAGTATATTTGCTTTATACATCAGGCACCACAGGAAAACCTAAAGGTGTTATGATGGGACATCAAAGTTGTATTAATCGTATTTTATATATGATTGAAAAAAATGAAATGACTCAAAAAGATTCCTATTTATTTAAAACAAATATTATTTTTGATGTTTCATTTTCAGATATTTTTTGTGCTTTATTAGCTGGTGCAAAGCTTCATATTACTGAAAAAACATTTAATATTCAAGAAATAGAAAAATTAATTAAAGAAAATAGTATTAATATTTGTCATTTTGTCCCCTCGCAATTTAAAATATTTTCTGAGGAAGTGGATTTAAACAAACTTACATCATTAAACAAAATTATGCTCAGTGGTGAGTCTATTGAGCTTAAACAAATTAAAAAATATCTAAATAATGATAGAAAATTTTACAATTACTATGGTCCAACGGAAACAGGTGAAGTAACAGTAAAAATGTTCTCTGCTGCAAGCCCTGAAACTACAATAAATTCTAATCGCTCTTTTATTGGCAAAGCATTTGATCACTCCAAAATGTATGTTTTAGATAAAAATTTACAGTTAATGCCACGTTATGCAACTGGGGAACTTTATATTGGTGGCTTATGTATTGCAGAAGGCTATTTAAATAAAGAGAGCCTTACTAGTGAAAAATATATTGATAATCCTTATCAAACAGAATTTGAGAAAAAAGAAAGTATAAATTCAAAATTATACAAAACTCGAGATTTAGTTTGTTTATTAGAAAATGATGAAATAGAATATATAGGACGTAATGATAGTCAAATTAAAATAAGAGGTTATCGGATAGAGCTTGGGGAAATTGAAAGTGCAATTTTAGAATTTCAAAATATCAAGCAAGTCATTGTAACAACTAAAGAGTTTGTAAATAAAAATGATTTACAAAATTTTACTAAAATAATAGTTTGTTACTATGTCTCTAATAGTCTGATTAATGAATCAGAAATTAATTTGTTTTTATCAAAAAAATTACCCAATTATATGATTCCAAGCCTTTATATTAATATTGATAAGATTCCTCTCACTATAAATGGAAAGTTGGATTATCGTTCTCTTCCTGAACCAGAATTTGTTAAAAAAGATAGATATATTTCACCACGAAACCAAATTGAAAAAGAAATCAGTTTAATTTGGGAAGAAGTGCTAAATTTGTCAGAAGGAACAGTTGGAATTATGGACGATTATTTTAGTTTAGGTGGGAACAGTATTAATGCTATTAAATTGTTGAGTAAAATTAATAAAAAATATAATATTAATATAAAAATAGGTGAATTTTATGTTAATCAAACCATCAATCATATTGCAAATTTAGTTAATGAAAGTAATACTGAATTCAAACTACTGATAAATTTGAATGAGTCTTTTGCAAAGAAAAAAATGTTTATGGTGCATCCTGGGCTTTCTGGTTGTGAAGTTTATTTTCCTTTAGCTAAAAGGTTATCTGAAAATTTTAGTTGTATTGGAATCGAAAATTATAATTTACATCATTATGAGAAAATTCAATCACTTCAAAATTTGACAAATAAATATTTAAATTCAATTGAAATTAATTTTAAGATGAATGAAGACGTTCACTTGTTAGGTTGGTCATTGGGAGGATATTTTTGTATTGAAATGGCAAGACAACTTGAAAAAAAAGGATTTAATAAGGTATATGTATATTTACTTGATTCATTCAATTATTCTCTTAACAATTTTGAAATGAACTACGATAAAGAAGCATTTAATAAATTAATAAAAAGATTTTATTCGAGAGATTATCAAAATTTAATTAATAATGAAGAATACATAGAAAAATTATACATTAACTCATTAACTGAATATAAATTGTCACAACAAAAAATTGAAAGTAAACTCAAATTTACAAAAATATTATTATTTAAAGCTATGGAATTAGAAAAAGATAGTAATAATATTGAAAATAATTTAATGTACCTAGAAAATAACAATATTTCTATGCTTGTTCAATCAGCTGATCAACTAAAAACAATAAAAGCAGAGGGTATATCACATTTTAATATTTGTAATGAACATGAATTGAGTATAAATGAAATGAAAAATTTTTGGAGTGATTATACGAGCTAATCTATTTTGAAAATTAACGTTCACTAGAGTAATTAATCGATAAAGTTTAGCTGTGATATTTACTGCATTTTTTCTAATAACTAAAAGGAACTTTAAAATTAAATTTAGAGTGAATGAGTATTCTTTTAATAGTTCTCACATTCAGAACTTATAATGCATATTTCTTGCATTATAAGTTCTGAAAAGTTGTGGGATTTGCTAAAGAGCCTCTTCTATGCACCTACCCATACAAAAGCTACATTTTTTTATTTTCCTATTGCAAGATGACATAAAATGAAATAGTATATGTTATACAAATAAAATGAGGAAGTTATGATGAAAATAAATGCTCTTTGCTGTTCTTTATTATTACCTTTATTTGCATACGCTGCTGAAGAAACGCCTGTTTTGACAAAAAAAACAGCGACAGGTTATGTTGCTCCAGGTTACAATACAGCTATTGAATGTCAAGTCTATCAAAATAAAGTTAGCATTCGTTATATAGCTGGAATGGCTGCAGTAAAATATGAGAAGCCAATTTCATTAGGGGGTGGGATGAATTGGATGATTGATGAAGCAAGACATACAGCAATTAAAAGAAATATAGTTCCTTCAGATGCAGGGACTATAGTTTATCAAGCTTTTTATAATAATGAGTACGCCATGCTGGAAGTTGTTGAACTTGGGTCCATCGCTGGAAATGCTTGGGCACTAGAGAATAGTTCAGTAGGTGCATATGGGTTAAGATATTTACTTGATAACCTATGTAAGTAATTTACATATTTATTAATAAATTATTTTTGCTACTTCATCTTTTTTAAGATGAAGTTTTTTGTTTTTCGATTAAAAAACAAGATACATAATTTTATGATTATTTTTTTGTAGTAAATTTGTAAAATTAAATTTATAAAATTTTAAGTAATGCTATTTTAATTTATTGTACGTTTTTTTATTAATTAAAATAAATAATTAAAACATTAATAATAATTATTAAACTTTGGTATACAATTTGCTTAGAAAATTTTGCTATTACTTACTAATGATAATTAATGCAAGTAATAGTGTTTTTCTCATAATTATTAGTCAATAAGGAAGTATTAAATATGAAAACAATATTTAAAATATGTTGTGTGAGTTTGCCAGCTTTGGTATCAATTTCAGC
>CAYSZE010000110.1:0-6652 GCA_964435255.1 uncultured Oligoflexia bacterium | reverse complement strand
AGAATTAAATACTGTAATAACATTTAAAAATATCAATATTATAAATAGATTTTCCAAAGAAAATCCGAATATTTCTATCGAAAATTGTCAAAAAATTTTTACAGAAACGTTAAAATGGCTTTGGTTATGCAATGAATCCTATTATGATAATGTTGAAAAAATATTTCTCTTTATATACGATGATTCACTCATTATTGACAAAATGTGGCATAATTTTATTTTATTTACCAAAGAATATCAGAACTTTTGTCTTGAAAATTTTGGTAGATTTATTCACCATTCTCCAAATAATGATGAAAATGAAAATACTGATTTTGATAGAGATCTCTCAAATATGTATAGTTACATTTACGATAAATTAGGGGAAGACACTTTAAATTTATGGTTCCGAGAGTTCCCTGAAAAATTCAATGAAAGAATATCAAAAAACCATAATTAAAATTGACTATCTTTATCATCAATAATAAAAAGAGGTCTTTTTTTCACTTCATCATAAATTCTACCAATATATTCACCTAAAATACCAATAGTAATAAGCTGAACACCGCCAATAAACAGTATTGCAACCATCAAACTACTCCAACCTTTAACATAATCTCCAGTAATTAAAGAATGAAAAATAATAAATAAACCATACATAAAAGATAATATAGCTACAAAAAAACCTAAATAGTAAGCAGTGCGCAGCGGAATATGACTAAAGCCAATTATCCCATCAAAAGCTAATTTAAGCATTTTACTAAATGGATATTTTGTTGTACCTGCAAATCTAGCATGACGCTCATAATAAATAGGAGTCTGTTTTAATCCAATCCAAGGAATCATACCTCGAATAAAGCGGTTTTTTTCTGGTAAAGAATTAAATATATTTAAGGCTCTTCGGCTAAGAAGCCTAAAATCTCCAGAATTTAAAGGAATATCACAATTAGTGATTGACTTTAAGAAAAGATAAAATATTTTTGCTGTAAATAATTTAAACCAGGTTTCCCCATCTCGCGATTTGCGCACCCCATAAACAACGTCAAATCCTGCTATCCAACGCTCAAGCATACGTTCAATAACTTCAGGAGGATCTTGCAAGTCAGCATCGATAGAGACAATAGCATCACCTTTTGCATATTGTAATCCAGCACTCAATGCAATTTGATGCCCAAAATTTTTTGCTAAGGAGATGATCACAATATTGCATTTAATAGATGTCATCTCTAATGATTTCTTTTTAATTTCATGCAATAAACTTAAGGTATTATCTCGACTCCCATCATTTACGTAAATGACTTCAAATTCTAGGTTTTTATGACTTTTTATTTTACTCAGTTCCTCAATCAATCTTGAGTGTGTCTTATTAATGACTTCTTCTTCATTAAAACAAGGAACAACTATTGAAATAATTGACATATCTAACCTTTTCTAAAAAAACTTAATTCTTATCAAAAAAATGAAAATCAGTTGCTAATTATTATTCATTAATTAAAACAAAAGACACTACATACCTAATAGTCAAAAAAAATCACAAACAACTATAGTCTACAACTTACACATTTTTTACTCAATACTTAAAATAAAAAATTAACCAAAAGATATCATCTTTTACAAAACTTGAAAATAATAGAAATCTTTATATTTTGCAACCAATTTGACACTAATAGGTAATTGAATTTCTTTTAGATTAGCACTTTTTATAACAAAATGTTTGATCAATTTTTTTTCATCATCAGGCATTTTTAAATAATTTTGATATAAATGCATATGATTTTTTGTAGATATAAAAGGGAAAACATATTCAGAATTAGTTACTACAGAATCTGCAATTGGTATTTTTTGTATAATATAAGTAAAAGAAAGATTTTCTTTACTAGAAATAAAGTCCTTAAAACCGCGAATGGGATTAATTTGTAAAAAAAACAAAAATACTGCCAATGAATAGGATAAGATAAAATAGTGACAGCTCTGTTTTTGACATAGAAGATGTCCTTCTTCAATTTTAGATTTTAACCCATAAAATGCACATATAGCTAAAGGTATGAGATACTCTGCTCCATAATGATTTCTAAAATTGTTTAGATTTTCTTTATTAGGCAGTATACTCATTAAAACTGCTGGTAGTAAAAATATTAAAGCCTTCCATCCTTTTTTTATAAAAAACAAGACTGGAGCAATTAAGATTAATACATAATATATATTATAAAAATTTACTAATGACATAAAAAATACTTTAGGTTTTAGAAAAGGGGAAAATAATATTTCAATCACACTACTTCCTAAATTAGCATAATATCCTAAAAATTGTGAATTAGAATTTCCCTTTAATGCAGTAAGTATTAATTTAAAATACAATATATAGAATATCAGACCTAATAAAAGCATAATTATTCCATATTTTTTTTCACTTTTTTTACTAAACAACAACAAAAACAAACCACTCCACATAAATGTAATTGTTATAACTTCCTTAATGAGTAAAGAAAAGAAACAAAAAATAATGAAATTTAAAAACTTTTTTTCATACCATGAAATAAATATCATTAAATACAAAAAAGGAATAAAATTTACTTCATGAAATTCAAAAGAAGTAAGACCAAACCAAAATATTGAAGCAGAAGACATCAGTAATAAAGCCATTTTAAATTCAATAGAATATTGAAAATGTTTATTTATAAATTTTATTCCAGCTATAAAGCATAAAGTAATAGATATATACCCAAGTGAATAAAGAAAAAAAGCAGGGTATGCCAAATACTTTAATGGGTATAAAAAAAATAAAAATGGTTCAAAATGGTTTAAAAAAAATGAACTTTTTTCTTCAATTGTGCGCATTTGCCAAATACCATCTGTATATGGATTTGCAAGTGCTTGTAAAAAAAATCCAGTATCATAACCAGAAGATTCTGTTATATATAAACCTTTCAAGCCATATGAAAGTATAAAAACAATGAATATTATCCCTCCGAATAACCATGGGTTTAAAAATATCCAATTAAATATTTTCAAAGCAGAATTATTTAATGCATTTTGTATAGCTTTTATTTTATTAAATTTTATATTTTTATAAAAAATACAATTTATTAGAACAAAAGCAGCATTTATTTTTAACAGATCACTTGTATATTTTCCTAATATAAAAAAAACAAGTAATGCTAAAAAACTTATCCAATTAGCAACTAAAAAAAGAGTGGAAATATAACTTTTCAAATCGAAAGGGACAATTTTTTTAAGAAATATCATTTAAACCTCAACATACATATCAGCTTAGTCTGAAGTATGTTATTCTATATTATTATTTGTTCTAAAAGACAATTATTACAAACCAATTCCTGAAGAATAAAATTTTTCTAAATCACTTTTAAGCAATATTCTAGTGATATTATCTAAATATATAAAGTGACCTGCTGCATAATTTTTAATTGTAATTTTTTTATTAAACTTTTCATTTTTTGTAATATTTTCTAAATCTAATAAAATTTGATAATACGGTGTAACTGCATCATAAAGTCCACTTGCTTGAAAAATTCTTAATTCTGGATTTTGTTTTAATATTTCAATAAGATCATTTGCAATATTTAAATTATCTATCCCTTCTGTTATACTACCAGTAAGACTTTTATGCCAATAATCCCAATAAACCGATATTAATGAGTTATAATTTCTAAAAGCAGATGCCGCATAATAATTTAAATCAAAATTAGTATATTTATTCCATAGTTCATAATTCGTTTTTTGCAATTCTTGCATATTAGGGTCTTTATCTAAATTTAATTTATCATCAACAGTTATTCTGGAAAAAAAATCTTTTTGTCTGCCATCATAAATACCTAAAGCAATCCCTTCCTGAGAAAGTAAGCTGATCATCGCATAATTAACCAAATCTGCAAAGGGTTCTTTATTGAATACAAGTTGTGTCTGGGACTGAATCACATTCGCATCTAAAGCCGTATACTGGGCCAAATTTTGCGCAATTTCATACGGCATTGGTTTTAATTTTATTAGTAACTCATGTAGAGTTTTACTTAATGCTACTTGATAGAAATTCCCATTTGCAAGTGCGCAAATAACTTCATTATAAGAAGTATATTTTTTTAAATAATCTTTTATTATTTTATTTGTTTCTGCATCTTTATTATTAAATAATAATTCTTTAAAAATCTTATAATCACTCCGCCATTTTTCCATAAATGGTTTATAAGAATTTTCAACTATGTGTACTGTTTTTTCAAATACATCATTTAGCCCATCCTCATGACTTTTAAACATTTTCTTATGAAACCAAGCATTTGCAGCTAAAGTCGGTATAACACCTTCTGAATTTTGCCACTTACTATAATCAAAAATAGATGACATCAGAATTATACCATCTATAAATAAAGAATCTTGCATTAACATTTCTGCTGTAACAACACAACGAACAGAACCATACGAGTCACCCATTAAATATATAGGAGATTTTTGTTTATTAAATTTTATTAAGTAACGTTGAATAAATTTAGCAATAACTTTTGCATCATTATCTACCCCCCAAAAATCTTTATTTTGGAATGGTGAAATAGCTACAGATAAACCTGTACCAATAGGATTCATATATACTAAATCAGTCTTAGCAATTAATGACTCAGGATTATCTGTTAAAATATAAGGATTCCCAGAATCAAGTATTGAATTTACCGCAGATACATTAAGTGGAGAAAAAGAATTAAATAATATATTAAGTGAAGATAATCCAGGACCGCCATTAAATATAAATGTTATTGGCCTATTTTCTGAGATTGCTTCTGTAGAAGAATAAGAAATAAAAGAAATTCTTGCATTTGGTATTAATAAATTTGCATCTTCTGTCACTAAATGTCCTATTGATACTTTATAATTTAGTTTTTGTGATTCATGCGAAAAACTCCTTGCAGCGACCAAAAGATCTTCTGAACTCTCTTCAATTGAATCATTGGCATGAAACCCATAAATAACAGGATCAAAATAAGAACTGGTCGTTAAATTTTGATCGACTGTATTATTTGTTGTTTCAGTTTGCGTCTGATTATTATCTCCTCCAAGTGGGACATTTGAGTCATTTCTTCCACAACTTACTAAAGTAATTATTACAGTGAAGAATATAATAAATTTATAACAAATTTCAATTTTTGATCCGAACATGAGTCTTCCTCTAAATATATTTATTATATTCTAAACTATAAATATATTTGGAGAAACCTGATAGCTAATTTTTTCACTTATATTTTTGTCTATTTATAAAGGATTTTAATTTACTTTTGCTGTCACATTAGTATTATATCCATTAGCAACTGAAAATTCTTGCGCGGACATCACTGAACCTGTTACTAGAGATGTTATAATCAGACGATACTTTCCTGGTAAAATCCATAATTTTTTTTGCACATTATTAGAAAGTAACAATTCACTTTCAGAACCTAGTGTTTCTTTTTTAAATTGTTCAATTTCTTTTGTTATTGCTTTTTCTATATTTAAGGGAACTCTAAAGAAAACTTCAGAACAACTTTTTGAAATAGTAGACTTAATTGCAAATTGTCTTGCTATTTCAATTCTAGTTTGTACATCCCACACACCTCTGACTGTATCCGCATTTATAGCAAATTGAGCGGCATCTCCTAGATCAATCCCTATTTTGCCATTATTTAATTTGCAAATGTTGTCTATATTTATATCCATCTTTTTAGCAAAAGACTGCCCATTTAAATATAAAACTCCAAATTGTTTTCCTACTACTGGAGTAAATTCAGTTATACTTGCAGAACTCATATTCGCATTTTTAGCCGTTTCAATCTTAAAATTTAACAAAGAATCTATTAACTTAATTTGTGCTCTCACAACTGCTCGTGGTTGCAAATTAGCTATATTTAACTGAATACCTACTAATGATTTACGACTTCGATCTAATTCAAAATTATTTTCTAATTCATTCAAAGCTGTTTGAGTTATTAATGAAGTTATTCTTGGCCATAAAAAAGATATTGTGTCATTATAAAATAAGCTCGTGTCAGGTGAATAAGCTAAAAAATAAGGAAGTTCTTGCGAATTTTCTTTTAACAAATTTTTTAAAGCATTTGCTATAATATTTAATTTTACATTACTATTTTCATTATCTTTTTGAAATATTTCTCTATTTAATGTAAGACAAAAATGAGACATATTAACAATTCTTCTATAAGAAAGATATGAACTTTGTGGAAGATAATGTAACATTTTACTATTTAAACTAGAAGTTCTTTCAGTACAATTACTTAATGACTTTTTTAATATTTCAAATTCGTTTTTCATTGAACTAAATGAAGACAACCAACCAAAATCTATTAATGTATCTGCAACATTTTTAGTATATTCATTATATTTGCTTTTTGTGACTCTTGTAAATGCCAATGCGGCTCCTCCTTCAAAAGGAATGACCGCTGCATTTAAAAAACCATCATCATCATATTTAGCTTCTAGTTCTTGTTGCGTAAAAAATTGCCCAATAAAAGGAACAAATATTTTATTATTTGAGATATTTTTTTCTTTAGAGGCAAAATAAAAAATAGCGGTGGAATCATCGAGCGGTAATTTGTTTTTTCCTTTTGAAACTGTTGCTGGAATAATTCCAAGCAAACTCGCGCCTGAATCCTTAATTAAATTTAAATTAGCTTCCTTA
>CAYSZE010000109.1:0-8911 GCA_964435255.1 uncultured Oligoflexia bacterium | reverse complement strand
CTGTTAAACCTTTATCATCAGCAAGAGTATCAACAACATCTGTATTATAAATTATTTTTATTTTTGGATTAGCTATGACACGTTCTTGCATAGCTTTACTTGCACGAAATTTATCGCTTCTATGGACAAGAATAACTTCTGAAGCTAATTTAGATAAATAAGTCGCTTCTTCCATTGCACTATCGCCCCCACCCACAACAGCCACTTTTTTATTCTTATAAAAAAAGCCATCACAAACAGCACAAGTAGAAAGACCATATCCCATCAATTTTTCTTTGCTGGGTAGAGGCAATGTGATTGCAGAAGCTCCTGTGGCAATAATAACAACTTTTGCTTCCAGATCAGCTTCATAGTCACGCTTAATTAAAAAAGTCCCTTTCGCCGTCCGCTCCACTTTATTGACTGAACCATTAAGCATTCGTGCCCCAAGTTTTTCCGCTTGCTCACGCATATCTCGCATTAATTTATTGCCATCAATACCATCCACAAAACCAGGCCAGTTTTCTATCACACTTGTTGTTGTTAACTGCCCGCCAGGTTGCATGCCGCTAATTACGATTGGTGATAATGCTGCTCTAGCTGTATAAATAGCAGCAGTTAGCCCTGACGGACCAGAACCAATAATCACAACTTCTTCCATTTTTAGCTCCAATTATGTGAGAAAGAGTAAGCGATGCCCATCGCTACTTTTAATTTAGACTCAGTCTAAGAGTTGTCAAGAGCATATTAGACTTTTCAACTTCATTTAATAGAAACGAAAGAGATAGAACCACTTGATATTACGAGAGTTCATCAAAACATGCGTTATGCATTATACTATGAATAGAAATTATTATAAACCATTGCTGTCCCAGAATGTTCATTTGCAATCTTCTCAATTAAAAAAAAAATGAGGTCACTCAATGAATCTAGAAGAAAATCAATTGTATTGGCTATGTGGCGCATCAAGTGGAATTGGATTTGCGGTAGCTGAAGAACTTGCACAAAAAAAAGCAAAATTGATTATTTCTTCCCGGCACGCAGATAACATGGAAGAAAAACTTAAAAAATTAAAAAGCCTTGGGGCTTCATCAGTCGAAACTATTAATTTAGACATTTCTGAAGATCATTCTAAAGAAATTATTAAAAATATTGTAAAAAAAAGAAAAGTTAATGGAGTTTTAGTTAATGGCGGTGGTTACCCAGGTAAAAAATTACTTGAACACAATTACCAAGATTTTCTCCAAGGAAACAAAAATATGCTAGCAGGACCTGCTCAATTTATTTTAAATATCCTTCCTTATTGTGAACAAAATAATTCAAGTATTGTAGCAATAACCAGCACATCAGTTAAAGAACCAGTCGGACTTTTAAATTTATCTGCTATTTATAGAACAGGTCTGGTGATATTTTTAAAAAATTTAGCACATGAAATTGGTCACACAGGCATACGCAGTAATAATGTTGGACCAGGCTCTACAGCAACGGAACATATAGAAAAATTAATTACCCATTCAGCTAATCTTAGCAATTCTCCAACAGAAGAAGTAAGAAAAAGTTTTGAAAAGCGAGCTGCATTACAAAGAATGGCAGCACCATCTGAAATTGCAAAAGTTGTAACTTTTTTATTTTCTCAAGATGCGTCATATGTCAATGGACAAACTATTTTAGTAGCTGGTTGTTGAACGCGTTCTTATTTATAATTTTATAAAATTGTTTGCTGCTTGTAACATAAGATCTGAAGTAATGCCGCATTCTTTTTCAAGAAAACTAGAGACACCTCCTCTGCTTTGCATATCTTTCATAAAAGTCCGCATTCTGCCTATTTTATGTTTTTCTAAAGCTCTTGTTTTTTCGTAATCACATGCTATTGCTTCAATAGTAGTATCATTAACAAGATTATTCTGTTCTAATGCAATCATCGATATCATTGCAGCAAAAGCTCCCGTTCTATCTCTGCCCACATCGCAGTGAAAAAGAAAACTATTTTTATCAGCTAAATCGGTCAAAGTTTTTTGAAAAAAAGTACACATAGTTTGCTTATACTCTAAGGTTTTCCAATTTTCTAAATTTTCAATATCTGAAATTTCAAATGTTGTATTTGGATGAAAACCGTATTTTCGTTTCCCATCATTCATTTCACAGTAATAAGAATGAGGATCCCATGGGCTAAAATTAAGGGAATATATTTTATTAGGATTTTTAATTTTATCACAACTCCAACCTGAAAAATATTTATTAGAGCGATAAATAAGACCTGTATTAAACACTTCTTTTTTTAAACACTTGTTTAGACTCTCACCAACATCTCTAAAATTAAGACGATAATCAAAAAAACCTATCCAAAGTTTGGGTTCATATTTTGATTTATCTCTCTTATAAACATATCCAATACCAGCTATAATACCCACAATAAGAATTTGAGGTATCAAGATAAATAATAATAATTTTTTTTTATTCTTCATCAGTGGCTCTCACAATAGTTTTAACTAGTACAAAAGTGCATTTAAAAGAAGCTCATTCTTTTAGCAATCTGTTCGACATTAAGACATAAATTAGCAGAAAATAAAAGATGAGGCTAAAATTTTAACACCCAAGTAAGAGGGGGTATCAAATTTTAGCCAACAAAATTTATTAAATTAAATATGTAATAAATTATAATTTAAAATACTTAATAATGATGCAATAGCTATCTTGAGACTTCACAGCCACTATATGAAGTAACTATATTTTTTAAGTGCGTTAATTTAGTATTCACTTCATTATCAGATTGAGTCTGTGCAATAACAATCTTATCCCAATCAGATTGCATAAATCCCAAACAACCTGTCATCCAACTTGCATAAAAAGCTTTTTGATTTTTCTCTAATTGTGAATGAGATAACGCACCAGAACTTAAAGCAGGATCTAACGCTAATAATGATTGATCTGTAATAGTTAAAAACTCGTCCCGTGAAATAAACCCAAGATTATAAAAGTGTAAAGCCAATTCAGAAGTCGTAAAAAATGGTATTTGCTGTTGATAAATTTCGAATCTTTTCCGAGTATCTAATACAGAATAATTTACTTGAGATTTATCAGCTCCTGCATAAATATAATGAATAAATGTATAAGTTCTGTTTGGATATAAAGCCGCTATTTTATGATAAACATCTGGATCAAGTTGGCCATTATCACCAACTAATATAGCAATTATTTCAGGATCACTGTCCATAATAACTTTTATGGCATCAACCTTACCATTTAAAATCATTTGATTTATTTTATCATTTAAGTAGCTCGATCCTGTTCCTATTGGAAAGTAAGGATCTACTTTATCATTTTGTCCATGGTGAAAAAATGCAGAACCTGGTAATTTGTTTATAAAGTTAGAAATCTGAGAAATTGAACCACTTAAGCTCATTTTACTTGAACTAATTTGACTAGCTATAGAAATTTCTGCAGGAAATTGATTTACTTGAATAAAATGATTAGCTGGGTAAGCTAAAGGCCCTTTTGCCCCTGTCACATAAAAAACCCCACGTTTAGAGTTTGTATTATTATTAACAAAATTACGAAAAAGCTCTGCCATTGCAAAAAAAGCATTTGCTTGTGCCGCATTTTCTGCAAACTTTGTCGCTCCTGCCATAACAGCAGAAATTTTAATAGTATCATCAACGTCAGTGATTATTACATATTTTTGTGCATTTGCTTCAGTAACAATTAAAAAAGACACAATTAAAGATATTAAGGAAAGTATATATTTCATTTGTTTTTCCAATAGTTATGGTTTTTTGAATTTAACTATTTATAATTCTTATGCTTTATTCCGTCAAGCAATTCTAAGTAAACAATACTTTTTTATCTCATTTTACTAATAAATATAACAATATATTGCATTATACATAAATAATTCATACTATTTTAATTAAACTTTAATACACAAATTACTTTTAAAGTATGAAATAATTTATATATTGTTTATTATATTAAAAGATAATTTTTTTAATTAATTAGATATTTTATTTCAGAAATATAAGAAATAAAATTTTTAAAATGGTAGGCTAATAAAAATCTCTTGTATCTAATATAACATTTTAAAATTAAATATTTCTGCATGCTAGATTTTACATTTTAACTAGTATAAATAACATGAGTTTTAAAGAAACAGATGCAAAGACTTTACTTTCTATAATTTAATTACTAATGGATTATAAATCAATGAGCACGCGTGGAAAAAGTATTCGGATATATCTCGCAGATGGCAATCCTACAGGCATAAGACATGCAGAAATTGTCGGTTGGACAGGTCAAGCTCTTGCTGTCATGCGAAATAGGTTAGGAGAGTTGCGCAATTGGTCTGAAGCAGCAAAACCTGGAATTTATTTTTTATTTTCACAGCAGGATAATCTGTATAAATTTCAAGTCTATATAGGGGAAGCTGAAAATGTTTTTGAAAGGCTGTTACAGCATTTAGACTCTAAAGAGTTTTGGAATGAAGCCGTATTATTTACTAACAAGGATGAAAATTTAACTAAAAGTCATGTGAAATATTTAGAATCAAGGTTAATTGATCTTGCAAATAATTCAGGAAGATACCAAATCGAAAATTCCAATAAACCTTCAATAGCAAGCTTGCCTAGAGGTGATCGCGATGCCATGGAAGATTTTATCGAAGGGGTAAGAACACTACTTGGTACTTTAGGACATCCTATTCTTGAAGCAATTTTCACTAAATCAACATTTGAAGATCAAACTAACCCAATTTTAGGACGTGAAGTCTATTTCAATACCCCACAATTTAATGCAAAAGGATTATTAAATGATACTGGGTTAGTTGTCTTAGCAGGTAGTACTATTAATGAAAACATGGCACAAAGTATACCTCTAAGAGCGCAAAAAATCAGAGAAGAATTGCAAAATGAGAAGGCAATTATTAAAGAAAATGGCAATTTTATTTTTAAAAAACCATATCAGTTTTCTAGCCCTTCTTTGGCAGCAGCTGTTATTTCTGGATATTCTATTAATGGACGTGTTTGCTGGAAAGATGTAACTGGAATTTCTATTAAAGAAATTGAAGAGAAAATATGAGTCTTATGAATTAAAAAAATTTACTATCTAATCTTAATTATTAAAATATTTATTATAATTATTATCAACTAATTCATCCTCATAATCAGAATTTACTGGAAATAAGAAATGAAAGAATTTATTAAAGAATTTACGAACAAAGAAGTCATAAAAGAATCTTGGAATGTTTTTTGGAATGAATCAAACACTAAAGGCAGTATTTCTAAATTTATAGAATATGGCTACCACCAAAAGAAGAAAGAAATTATTACAGAATACATGTTATCTAACAAAAATATTATTTTTATTATAGGAGAATGGGGTTCTGGAAAATCAATATTTTCAATATACTTATCAGAAAAATTAAAACTAGAAAAACCAAATTATTATTATAAACATATTTCATTTTTTGGAATTTCTAAAATTGAAGAAGCTTATTTACATATTCTGTCTATTTATTCCAAAGGAATTACTTGTATAGTTGTAACATTTTTATTAATTCTCTCATTTTATTTAACCAATGATTCTTTTAATTTAAGCATAACAATGTCATCTATTATTTTTACATATTTTATAGCTACTAATAAGTTAAAATTATCGTATATTATTATTAGTTTATTTGAGTCATTCTATTTATTAATAAAAAATAAACACAAAATTATAATTCTTGATGATTTTGACAGAAGCTCTTTAAAAGAAGAGGACCGCTGGGCACTTCTTTCTAATGTAATTAAGTATAGAAGAAAATTTATTATACCTATTGGTTACAATTTAATTAATGAAATGTATAAAATTCAAGAAAACATAGAAAAACTTGAGGCTAAACTTTTCAGAATAGAAATAAATCCAGCAGTTTCTAATAATATTTTATATAAATATTTAGGTAATAATAAATCTAAATTTCCTATCAAAATAAAAGAAGAAAATATTTTAAAGCAAGAATTTGAGTTTATTAATATATTTAATTTACGTGAAGTAGTTATGATTTGTGATCATTTCAATTTTTTACTTAAAAAAAATATTGAAAAATATGAATATGAAGACTCAGGGACGCTTATATCACAGTTATCAATTTTAGAATACATATTTTCTCTAATAAAAGAAAAAGTCTATAAAGATGATCTAAAAAATACAAATTTAAATATTAATTATTACAAATTATTTTACGATAAATCTATACAAATAATTCACCCGAGTGATCCGAATCATATCTACAGTTTGTTTAATGATATTTTAAATTCAATTATCGACAACAGCATAAATATATATAAAGAAGAATTTGATACAGTTAATTCATTAAACAAAAACAAAATTATTACATTTAGAAATTTAATATTGTCAAATTCTTATGATTTATTAAATTTCAGAGAAACAATTAAAAAATTAAACAAAAACACAGTCTATCCATTATATGATTGGTTCTTTATTCTCTTTATAAATAGAAAAAACATATTAAGTAATCAAGAATTAGTTCTAGAATTAACTAATTATTATTTTGAAACTGATTACAGTAATTATAGCAACAATTTTGAAAAGAATTTTTTTAAATCAATTATTAATAATTATGTCAAAAAACTATCAAAATATCAATAATTAAAAAGTAATATTAATTTAAGCTTTTAAAAATTCTCCTTACTCTTCAAAGAATTTCTTAAATGTAATAATTTTAAAATTAGGAACAAAACTCTTCTTATCAACATTATTAATATTCATATAAGTTTGAAAGTAAAAGCTCCATTTATTATTTTTTCTTATCCCAAAAACACTCGTACCACCTAAAAAGTGACTTGCATTATTACTAGCAATCATTCTTAAATTAAAAAAGTAGTTAGAAGCAGCATCAATATTTTTAAAATAGTCTTGTTTATATAGGGACTTTAATAGAACCAATTTCCCTTTAGTAGTGTACGATTCTATTAAATCATCCATCATTTGTGCTAATGCTTTTTCTGTATCCGCACTTTGCCAACTTGGCGATTTTTGTACTAAATCATTTCTATTTTTTATTTCTTTTTTTCCACTTACTATAGAATTTGCATGACATACTACAATTCTATTTGTATTTACATTTCTACAAATATACAAAGCACAGCCATTTAATCGATCTGTCGTAAATAGTTCAATGTTGCTATTATTAGGTAATTCAATTGAAGTGATTTTATTTTCTTTAAATGGAAGATAAATGCAATTTAATGGTAACTTATTGCTTAATATTGTTAATGAATTACCATTAACAAGTCTATCAAAAAACATATCCAAACCACAAATTGAATCTGAAGAAAAGTGAATATTATTTTTAAAATAACTAGCACTTTTGAAAATATTTTCTGAAACATCGTAATTAGGAATTATTTTAATTATAGGTGTTGTTTTTAATATTTCTTCTGTAATAGTCATTCATAAGCTCTTAAATTAAGAGAGTAACAAAGAAATTAAATGTTACTTGAATGACTATTAACAAAATATTAAGGTAAAATTACATTTTAATTATAACCTAAGATATTCAATTATAAACTTAAAAAGTATTATCTTTTACAAATTAGCAATTAGTCATACTTAGGTTTCATATCTTTATGCCCTTCCAAATGTTCCAAAAAATATTTTTTTTGGGTACCGTTTAATAATTTTCTTATTTTAATGACATTCTGGTAATGGGATTCAAGAATTTTTCGTTTTAAGTCAAGATACTCACTATACAGTTTCTTTAAATCGGTATCAGATTTTGTCTCATCAATAAGAGCTTTATTCATATTTTCTAATTTTAGCAGATATTCTTCATATAATTTTTTTAAAATAGGAGTTTGTGTATCGAATATCTTTTTAATTTTTTGTTTTTGATCTTTGGTCAAATTAAAGGAGGAATCGTCTAATATTCTAACACTTGGAATGATACTTTGCGGCTCAACTTCATGATGTTCAATAAATATTTCTTCCGCAGTGGCACAAAATGGTAGAAAAACAAACATAAAAAAGAATGTAAAAAATGAAATTGCCATAATTTTTTTTTGCATAATTCTCATTTCTCCTAAGTAAAATTCTTACCTATGATTATATATGAGATTTTTATTTTGCAATTTCTTAAGAGAAGATAATTATGATAGGAAAAATGAGTTGGTGCTCATGACCAGAATCGAACTGGTACACCCTTGCGGATACAGGATTTTAAGTCCTGTGCGTCTACCTATTCCGCCACATGAGCACGAATGATTACATATAGCAAGAATTTACAATTGACAAGGCTTGAAAGGTTATTTACGCAAATTTTTTTTCATGCTAGCGTCAAGACGCTTATTTTGTTCAAATATTTGCTCAGCTAATAGAGGAAATCATGGAAAATATTGAAAGAAAACAGACAAGTGCAACTGAAATCGCTGAAGTTGTTAGCAGTATTTATGCGAAAAATCTATTTAATGGTAAAGTTGCTTTAGTGACAGGTGCTTCACGTGGAATTGGTAGAGCAATATCTATAGCACTAGGAGCATTAGGAGCAAAAGTTATTATTAATTACGCAGGAAATTCTGCTGCAGCAGAAGAAGTTATTTTTGAAATTAATCAATGCGTTGGCATTGCAACCTGTGTAAAGTTTGATGTTTCTGACTTCAATCTTGTCCAAGAAAGTATAAAAATATTAGAAAGAGAACACGGTGGAATTGATATTCTCGTTAATAATGCGGGTGTTTCAAAAGATAATTTATTTGTAAAATTTAAGGAAGAAGATTGGGATCTCACCCTTAATACCAATCTAAAAGGCTCCTTTAACTGTGCAAGAGCAGTCGCTATGGGGATGATGCGGAAAAGATCAGGAAAAATTATTAATATCTCTTCCGTTGTTGGACTCACTGGTAACGCTGGGCAGTCTGCATACGCCGCAAGTAAAGCTGGG
>CAYSZE010000108.1:0-5513 GCA_964435255.1 uncultured Oligoflexia bacterium | reverse complement strand
AGTGAAACATTATATTGATTTAGAAAAAAATGGCGAACTTGATAAAGAGGAAGCGCAAAAAAGAGCGCAAGCTGATATAAATGTTATTCGTTATTCTGGTAATGAATATATATTTATAACGAATTCTAAAGCCTATCAAGTTTTAAATCCAGTCAAGCCTGAGCTCAGTGGTAAAGATATGTCTGAATTTAAAGATCCGACTGGTTTTAAATTATATGTAGAAATAGCCAAATTAGCTACAACTACAGGAAGTGGTTTTATTGAATATATGTTTCCTAAAGCAGGCGCAACTGTTCCTTCAAAAAAACTTTCGTATATAAATTATTTTGCCAATTGGGATTGGATTGTAGGAACAGGTTTATATATGGATGATGCTTATGCAGCATTAACTTATTTTATTGAAATATTATTTGTAGATTGTATCATTTGTATTGTTACTTTAATGGTTATAGGTATTTTGTTTGCCAGATCTGTACAAAAACCTTTAAATGAAGTTTGTCAATCTTTGCTAAAATCTTCTTTAGGACTCCAAGAAAAAAGCAATATATTACGGGAATCCAGTGCTAGTGTTAAAAATTATTCAAAACAACAGGAATCTTCTATTCAAACAACAGCAGCAGCTATTTCACAAATCACAAGTATGATTGGAAAAACAACAGAATTGACAACACAGTCAGCTGTATTGGCTAATAATATTTCTTTAAAAGCTGGGGAAGGTGAAGTTTCCATGAAAAACATGATTGTTTCCATGCAAAGTATTTATGAAGCCAGTGCAAAATTAAAGGAAATAGAAAATATAATCAATCAGATTGAGAGCAAAGCACAAGTGATTACGGAAATAGTGGCAAAAACTGAATTATTGTCTTTAAATGCATCGATAGAAGCGGCTAGAGCAGGCGAACATGGTAAAGGATTTTCAGTTGTTGCAGAAGAAGTGGGTAATTTAGCGCACACGAGCGGGAAATCTTCCGATGAAATAAGAACTCTTTTGCAACAAAGCCGAGAACATGTGCAAAAAATATTACAAGAGACCTTAACACGTGTCTCTGATGGGCAAGCAAGAACAACGAAAGTATCAGAATCATTTACTGTCATAGTTGAAGGTATTAAAGACATAAATCAGCAAATGGGACAAATTACCGATGCGACACGCGAGCAAGAAATTGGTGTAAAACAAATTGCCAATGCTATGGGGCAGTTAGATCAATTGGCATTAAAAAATACGACGGAATCTGAGAAGTCTTTGCAAGCGACAAGTGACATCCAAAATGAAAGCGATATTTTAAAAGAAGTTGTGAAAAAAACAGAACAAGTGATTTTTGGCAATAAACCTCAGAAGCTTGCGTAACTATATGATATATATATAGAATAAAATTATTATTATTAAATGCTAAATTTACTCCGATAGCATAAATGTCTCATTTTATAGGGGCTATTTATGTCTGGTAAGCGAGGGATCAAATTTAAAATTATCTTAAATAGTTTTTTATCTATTTTGATCTTTGCCGTATTTCTGCTTTGGATTTCCAATATTTACTGGGAATCTTTAATGCATAATAAAAAAGATATTTTGCAAGATATTGTACAAGTTGGAAAAACTGTAACATCCCATTTTATTGAGCTAGAAAAAAAAGGAACTTTATCTCGGGATGAAGCACAAACAAAGGCAAAAGAAATTATTAATGCCATACGTTATGGTGGCAATGAATATATATTCATTACAAATACAAAAGCATATCAAGTTTTAAACCCTGTTAAACCTGAATTATCTGGTAAAGATATGTCACAATTCAAAGATCCAAATGGGTTTAAACTATATATAGAACTTGCAAATTTAGCCCAAAAATCAGGAACAGGATTTATTGAATATATGTTCCCTAAAGCGGGATCTTCTGTGCCAATTGCAAAATTATCTTTTATTCATTATTTCCCAGAATGGGATTGGATTGTGGGTACAGGGCTATACATGGATGATGTCACTAATTCTATGACAAAATTTTTAAGAATTTTATTATTCTCTTGTTTATTTTGTATTGTTACGTTTGTATTAGTGGGATTATTTTTTGCTAACTCTGTTGTAAAACCATTGGCAGAAGTTTGTTTATCTCTTGTAAATGCGTCAAATAGTCTTTTACAAAAAAGTGATGAACTAAAAGTTTCAAGTGGCAGAGTTAAAGCTTTTTCAAAGGAACAAGAAAGTTCTATACAAACAACCGCGGCAGCAATTTCAGAAATTACCAGTATGATTGGTAAGACAACACAATTAACTAGCAGTTCTGCCGAGTTAGCAAATTCTATTTCTGGAAAAGCTGAACAGGGTGAAGTTTCAATGAAAGATCTGATTGCTTCTATGAAAGGAATTCAAGAAGCCAGTTCAAAACTCAAAGAAATCGAAAAGATTATAAACGAAATTGAGTCTAAAACAAAAGTGATAAATGAAATTGTCTCAAAAACTGAATTGTTATCTTTAAATGCTTCCATTGAAGCAGCACGTGCTGGTGAACATGGCAAAGGATTTGCGGTTGTGGCTGAAGAAGTTGGTAATTTAGCCCATATGAGCGGGAAATCTTCAGGAGAAATTCAAGAATTATTACAAAAAAGTAGAGAAGAGGTTCAGAGAATTTTAGTACAAACAATACAAAAAGTAGAAGAAGGACAAAAACGGACAGTAAAAGTTGCTGAATCTTTCGCAGACATTGTAGTTGGGGTCAAAGATATAAATTTACAAATGAGTCAAGTTTCTGATGCAACAAAAGAGCAAGAAATTGGGGTAAAACAAATTGCAAATGCTATGGGACAATTAGATCAATTAGCCTTTAAAAATACAGGTGAATCAGAAAACTCATTAAAAGCCACTGAAGAAATATCTCAGGCAAGCCTGCATTTGAATGAAATTGTTGATAAAACAGAAATAGTCATTTATGGTAAAAAGAAAAAGAAAAGCGCTTAATAAATTTTAGCTAACTTATTAGTAAAGCATAAAAAAACATAGCACTTATCAAATCTAAATGAGTAATTATTCCGAGAAAAAAACTTCTTTCTGATAATTCAAACATGGTTCTAAACATAACTAAACGAACTAAGGGATTAACTGCTTCACTTCTTTGTGCACCAATATCTCGCCAAATACGGGCATTTTCAAATTTAAATAGGTGCTCTCTATGATAACTGGCGGGGTAATATTCTTTTTGTAAATTTTGTTTTGTCATAAGGGCTTCGTTCCATATCCTTAAAAATTTATTCAGAAACATAAAGAAAAAAATAAGCCCAGCTATGTGATATCGACTAAAATGAATTTTTGTATTTAAAGAAAAGAAATAGAACAGAAAAATAATGCCTATAAAAATTAAAAGTCTTTGATAAAAAATGCTAAAAAATATTTTTAGAGCTTCGTGGTACTTTTCCGTATATGAATTTGCTTTATGGTGTAGTTTAAAATTCCAAGTTAAAGCATCTAAAAAACACCAAATAATTAATAATAAAGCAATAATTTCAAATTTTGGATAAGAGCCTCCATGCGGAAACAGGCTTATGCTAAAAAATAATAAAGAGAGAGCAATGTAACAGCGAAAATCTGTTTTTGAAATTTCAAATTTATTGAGATGATTAGGTCTTGCTAAATTAGCTAATAATTTAAGTTTAAAGGAATGATTGCCAAAATCTACTTTTTTGATAGGGTCGTAAAAAACTCCTAATTCATAACGCCAACGCTTAATTTTTGGTAAATTTGTTCGCCAGTCATAAGTTGATGCTAAGCGGAGTAATCCTGCTAAAATAGTTAATAGTCCAGTCCATATTAACGATAAATCCATTTTTTCAGCTAAAACTAAAGATAGTGTGACAAAAGGAATTTTATCAGCAGCTAACCGCAGAAAATGAAAAAATTTATTGCTTAAAAAAAAGTGAAATGGAAAGAGAATTGTGCGCCAGTGCAGAAAGTTAAAAAAAAAGGCAGCATAAAATGTTATTTTGCCAGTAAAAAATATAGCCGTTAAAGATAATAAGGCAAGTAGTATAGTATTTTCAATGAGATAGCTATTTATTAAACTGGCATTCATATATCATTGGTTCTGAACCGTCTGGACTTTTTACGAGATTTTCTTCACGTACAACCATAACGGGAGGATGATTTTTTTCTTGGAAAAGAATAACGCCACAATGAGGACATTTTGCTTCTACTTTAGGACAATTAGGGCTTCCTTTCTCAAATACGAGATGAAAACGCCTTTTGCAGATTGCATTATCGATTAATCTTTTTTCGTATTTCATGCTTGATAAGTTGTTATCCATAAATTCCTCCCATTAAAAAGGCTATCAGCGGCTTGTTTGTAACGCAAGATGCAAGTAGTCTCAAGGTTCGGCGAATTTGTTTTTTCGCATCATTTGACATTGGAGGAAGGAAATGATTCAAGCAAACATTCTTGCTGGAAAACGCGGAGTTGTTTTTGGAGTAGCAAATAATAAATCTATTGCATGGGCCTGTGCACAATTATGTGCAGAACAGGGAGCGCAATTAGCCTTTAACTTTCTGGGTGAAGCGCAAGAAAAACGTGTGAGAGAGCTGGTAAAAGAACTCCCAAATGCGTTAGTAATGCCATGCGATGTTACTAAAGACGAGCAAATTGAGGCATTTTATCAGCATATTCAGAAGGAATGGGACGGAATAGATTTCATCATTCATTCTGTCGCTTTTACAGAAAAAGAAAATTTAAAAGAAAAGTTTATGGTTGTAACACGGGAATCTTTTGCTTCAACTCTAGATATTTCAGCCTATTCACTTTTAGCAGTTACTAAGGCGGCATTGCCTTTAATGAAAAAGGGTGGAAGTGTAATTACTATGTCGTATTATGGCGCAGAAAAGGTTGTACCAAGGTATAATGTCATGGGAGTTGCAAAGGCAGCTCTTGAATCGTGTGCAAAATATTTAGCTTACGATCTTGGTGAAGTTGGAATTAGGGTAAATGCCATCAGTGCAGGACCTATTCGAACCTTATCATCAAGTGCGATACCAGGTATTAAAGAAATGCTGGATAATTCTCAAAAGCATTCTCCGTTAAAACGGAATGTGACAACTGAAGATGTGGCGCGTTCAGCTCTATATTTATTATCAGATTTTTCTTCTGGTGTTACTGGCGAAGTTTTACATGTAGATTGTGGTTATAATACTCTTGGCATGTTTTCAGCAGTTGAGTAGTGGATGGCAGTAATTCATAAACTAGATAGGTTGTTGGCCAGTGAAATTATCTCACTGACGTTTGTTATTACAGCAAGCCTCAGTTCTGTTATGATGATGGCTAAAATTCCACGCTATGCGCAAGTGCTTTTCTCAGCACCTGATACAGCGACAACCTTCTTAATGTTACTGCTTTTTTCATTTCCATCTATTATTAAATTTACAGTACCTATATCTCTGTTACTCGCATTTTCTATTGTCACTATTCGAATGGCTTCTGATAGAGAACTTGAAGCTTGGATGGCAAGTGGTGTGAGTGTTCTCCGTTTAGCTAGAATGT
>CAYSZE010000107.1:0-11072 GCA_964435255.1 uncultured Oligoflexia bacterium | reverse complement strand
TTTCCTCTCTTACTTTATAAATTTAATAGATTAAATAAAGCTATTGTTTTAGAAAGACATTCATCAAAATTAGTATCCGATTTCCATCCTAATTCATTCAAAATAGAACTATCCATCAATTTGCGTTTAGTACCATTCGGCTTACTTAAATCAAAGTTAATATTGCCTTCAAATTGTACTAAAGAAGAAATTTTTTGTGCCAATTCTTTAATACTGATTTCAAATCCAGAGCCTACATTTATATGGCAAAGATTATGATCTTTACCTAATGAACTTTCTTCAAAATCTTTAAATGAAACATTTGCTGCTAAAAAACAAATAGCGTCACCAAGATCTCTAGAAAACATAAATTCTCTTAATGGTGTTCCATCTCCCCAAACAATAACTTCTGCTTTATTTGAAGCTTTAGCTTCACTAATTTTTCTTATTAAAGAAGCAAATACATGTGAATTTTCAGGATGATAATTATCATTTTTCCCATATAAATTCGTTGGCATAACACAAAAATAATCTCTATTATATTGTTTTCTTAAGCTATTTATTAACTCTATTCCTGCAATTTTTGCGATTGCATAGGGTTGATTTGTATATTCTAATTTTCCAGTCAGTAAATATTCTTCTTTAATAGGTTGCGGACAATCTCTTGGATAAATACAACTACTTCCCAAAAAAATAAGGCGATGCACATCATTAGCATGTGCTGACCAAATTACATTATTTTGAATTTGCAAATTTTCATAGATAAAATCTGCTCGAAACACATTGTTTGCAAGAATCCCACCAACTTTTGCAGCAGCAAGAATGACAACATCTGGTTTTGCATTTTGAAAAAATTCTTGAACAGAACTTAATTTCGAAAGATCTAACTCACTTCTACTTCTAGTTATAATATTTGTAAAACCTTGATGTTCAAGTGATTCAACAATTGCTGTACCAGCTAATCCTTTATGTCCAGCAACAAAAATTTTATCACTTTTTTTCATCAACCCCACAATTATGACCTCACAATTAAAATATATTATAAAATACTTGAAATTTAAGCAAATACTATGAGAAAAAGGAATTACAAAGCTATCCTTCAAGTTATAGCATAGCACCATATAAACTTCTTCTATCAGGAATGTAATATACATGCGGAGAGATTAAATGACAAAACAAAAAACTGCTCTAATTACTGGCATAACTGGTCAAGATGGCGCTTATCTTTCTGAATTCCTTCTAAAAAAAGGCTATGTTGTCCATGGCATAAAACGACGTTCTAGTTCTTTTAATACACATAGAATTGATCATTTATATGTTGATCCTCACGATCCAAACGCTAAGTTTTTTCTACATTATGGTGATCTTACTGACAGCACAAATTTAATACGAATTATACAAGAAACTCATCCAGATGAAATATATAATTTAGCTGCACAAAGCCATGTTCACGTTAGCTTTGAAACTCCTGAATACACTGCAAACGCTGATGGTTTAGGAACACTGCGAATATTAGAAGCTATTAGAATTTTAAATTTAACTAATAAAACTAAATTTTATCAAGCTTCTACAAGTGAACTATTTGGAAAAGTTCAAGAAATACCACAAACAGAAAAAACTCCTTTTTATCCAAGAAGTCCTTACGCTGCTGCAAAACTATATGCTTATTGGATTACTGTAAATTATCGAGAAGCTTATAATATTTTTGCTTGTAACGGAATTTTATTTAATCATGAAAGCCCGCTACGTGGAGAAACTTTTGTCACAAGAAAAATTACAATGGCAGTCGCTAAAATTGCAGCTGGTCTACAAGACTGTTTATTTATGGGAAATATTGATGCAAAAAGAGACTGGGGTCACGCAAGAGATTACGTCGAAGGAATGTGGAAAATATTAAATCATCATTCCCCAGATGATTTTGTACTCGCAACTAATAAAACAACATCTGTTCGAGATTTTCTTAAAATGGCTTTCAAATTTGCGAATATTGACATTGAATTTTCTGGTAGTGGCATAAATGAAATTGCTAGATGCAAAAAATCAAATAAGATAGTCATGCAAATAGATCCTAATTACTTTCGACCTACCGAAGTAGAATTATTAATTGGAGATGCAAAAAAATCTAAAGAACTATTAAATTGGGAACCAACTGTAGATGTTGAAAAATTATGTCAAGAAATGCTTCTTGCCGACATTAAACGCATTAGTGATATGCAAAGTCATATGAATAGTAATATTAAAAAAGTAGAAGAGCTTTCTCATTATGATGGTGGTTTTTTAGCTTGGCATCAAAAAAATATTTTGAATGAACAGAATATTAGAAATTAGAAAACTTAATTATCTATAAGCATTTTTATACGAAATCGACATTTTATTAAATAAAGTTATTTCCTAAATAATAATTCAAGATGTTCCTATCAAAACAAAAATATACCTATTTTTTTATAGTTAATTTAATTCATTATTACGACAAAACCAACTGCTCATATTTTAATTTAAATTATAAAATAATGCACTTTATTAAAAATTATACATAATACTTATAAAAATATAATTATATATTTAAAGATCTCTTCAATAATGAAATAATATATAATTATTACCAACGATTTTTCAAATCAACTCAAGAGTATAATATTTTTTAAGCACAATTTTAAAATAATTTACAATTTAAATTATTTATAATCATAATTTAAACAGCTGAAGCTTAATATTTTTTTACTAAAAAGCAACAATTTATTCATTAATAAAATTAACTTATTATTATATATCAATTACAAAATATGAAATAAATATACCACTAAAAATCAATATTTTTTAAAATTAATTATAGTAATTTTTTATATTAATTTACTTTTCAGGATTTAAAGTTACCTTTAATAAAAATACAACAACAATTTTTTTAATGTAAGATTTGACAAAATCGGAAAATTGAACAAATATTTTAATGCGTTAACTTGAGCGTTTCATGCTTAATACCTTTTTAGAGATTCATTTTGATTTTTTGCATTTCCAAAAAAATCGACTGGATGTTACTAAAGAACAATTGTTTGCTCAAGAATTAGTCCGCATAATCAACAAACTTTTTTATTTTAGACTAAAGTTTTTATTATTTTAGAGTTTCTATCAAACTCTTTACATAAACTAAAAACGGAGAAGAGCCAGAATGAGTAAGTCTTCAAATGGATTGAGCATTATTATTCCTTCATATAATGAGTCACAAAATATCACTAAAACAATTGAGCAATTTTTTAATACTTTAAAAGACACTAATATTCAATTTGAAGTCATAATTGTTAACGATGGCTCCAGTGATAATACTTCAAATGTTCTTAGCGAATTAGAATCAAAAAATTACAAAAATGAAATTAGATTTAAAGTGATTACCAATCCTATGAATATGGGATATGGATTTTCTTTAAAACGAGGCATTCGCAATTCTAAATTTGGGAACATTTGCATTTGTGATGCAGACTCTACTTATCCAATTCATGAGACAAAAAATTTATTTGATATTTACATTCAAAAAGATTTAGATATGCTAGTAACCAGAAGAACTGGACCATACTTAAATTCAAGCCTATTAAAAGCTATTATGCGAAAATTTTTTGTTTTAATTACAGAATTTTCTACTGGAAGAAGAGTTCCTGATGTAAACTCAGGATTTAGATTTTTTAAAAAATATGAAGCGCAAAAGTATTTAGATATTTTAAGTGCAGGCTTCTCTTTTACTACATCTTTAACAATTATTTTTTTACATAAACATTTATTTGTTGAATTTGTTCCTATTGATTATTACAAACGAGCGGGTAAAAGCAAAGTAAAACATATTAGAGATGCAATGCGAGCTTTACAAATTATTTCTCAATGCATTTTGGTTTCAAATCCTATAAAATTATATATTATAACTGCATTAATATATTCAAGTATTATTTTTATAGGCTTACCTCTTTTACTTCTTTCAAAAAATATTTTCTTAATTTATACTTTTTTTATTAGTATTAATTTTATTATTTTTTCTATATCCCATTTATCAGTACAAAACATGTTATTTAATAAAATTGAAACAACTCAAAATAACTTAAACAAGGAATGTTAACATATCTAAAAGGTAGTATAAAATGCTTAAAATATGGGATCATAAATTTAACTTTATCATGTTTCTTTTAATTGTAACATTCTTAATTATAATACTTCCAAATAGATTAGAAGTCATTAAACTAATAAAAAATCCTCATATCAATATTCTAAAAATAATTTTACCCTTAATTTTAATTTCTGGTATTTCTTTAGAATTTTTAGGTCTTTATAAAAATAAAAATAAATTCATTTTCCCATTTTCACTGATATTAAGTGTATTTATAATATCTTTTCTTATGTTTCCCAATTTTCCAAGAAGAATTCTTTGGCCAGATAGTGGAACATATATTAATCACTATGCAACCAGAGGTATCATATACCCATATTTTATTGATCTTTTTGTTCCAAATGCTTCTACACAATCTAGTCAAACAGCATTTGAAATATTATCATGGGTTCAATGGATTATTTTTACAGCAATGACAACTTTTTTTATGTTATTTTTAAGGAAAATTTTTATATTAGGTGGAATTTTATTTCCTATTTTACTAGTCGGATATCAAATTTTATTTCCCAATGGATATTTAATAAGCTTACTATGGGAAGATGTTAATTCTATATTAACAGAAGGATTAAGTCACTCATGGCTTGTTGGCTTAGTAGTACTTTCATTGTTATGTAATAAATACAAAAATAGCATTTTATATTTAATATTTATTGGATTATACTGTTATTTAGGTATTGAACTTGCACCAAGAATGATTATATTCAACCTTATAATTATTTTACCTATAATTTTATCCGTTTATGAAGAGAAAAAAATAACATTTCGTTCACTTTATCCTCTTATTATTTTCATGATTTTATTTTTTGGCAGATGCGCTTATACAAAAAAACATTATGGCACTTTTTCAACACTACCATTTGCAGGAATCTCATATATCTCTATGACTTTTCAATTTGCAGATAAAAATTCTGTTGAATTATTTTCTGATTTAAAAGAAAAAAACTTTATTAAATGCGGAATGGAAGCGGCTGCTAACTATTATGTTAAAGAAAAAGATTTAAAACACTTTATTAATCCATTAATCACAGCTTCTTTTGCATGCTATCAAAGCACTATTAGTAAACTTCCTGATAATGTAGAAAAAAAGTACCTTTTAGTAAATGAATATAATGATAAAATATATAAAAAAGTTTTATTGAATAAAAGTGTTTTTACTCGCTGGATGACTTGGACATTTTCAGAAATTAAATCTTTATACACTCAAAATTCATACATCAGCTTTTATCATCTATTATTTTTCTTTATTTTATTAATAACATTACTTTTTTCAACTAAAATTTCTTATCTACAAAAATACTTTTCATATTTCTTAATTTGCACATTACTTATCTTAATAAATTTTTTAAACTTATTTTTTACCATTAGTTCTCAAGGTGTACTACCAAGATATTTAATTAGTGGTGATTTACTAATTCCTATAGTCTGCTCAATATTTATTTTAACAATTTTAAAAATTTTTCTTGCTCAAAAGAAGGACTATAAAATATGAAATCTGTAAAGCATAATTTAATTGTATTTGGAACTGGTTATGTAGGTCTTGTTACAGGAACATGTTTTGCTGAAATGGGTTTAAATGTCATTTGTGTGGATAATAATCAAGAGAAAATAAATTTATTAAGTAGTGGCAGAATTCCAATACATGAGCCACATTTAAAAGAAATGATAGATCATAATACAAAAGCCGATAGATTATCCTTTCAACTTGATTCTCAATGCAATGTTGATATTGCTGATTTTATAATTATTGCGGTGGGTACCCCAGGACATGAAGACGGTTCTGTAGATACAAGTGATGTTTTTAATGTTGCAAAATTACTTGGCAAACAAATTCATTCTGATAAAATTGTTATAATTAAATCTACAGTACCACTTGGAACTGCTGAACAAGTTAAAAATATCATATATAGCCAATTAAAAGAACGAAACTTAGAGCATTTAAAAATTACTATAGTAAGCAATCCAGAATTTTTAAAGGAAGGTGCTGCAGTAGAAGATTTTATGAAACCAGATCGAATAATAATTGGCATAGATTCGCCTGAATTTTTACCAAATTTAGAAGGATTATATAAGCCATTTTCTAGACTTGGGAATAAAATAATTACTATGTCAACAAGATCTGCTGAATTAGCAAAATATGCAGCAAATGCTATGCTAGCATTAAGAATAAGCTTTATGAACGAACTTTCACAGCTATGCGAATATGAAAATGCAGACATAGAAGATATCAGAAAAGCAATTGGTTCGGATCACCGAATAGGAAAACATTTTTTATATGCAGGAATTGGATATGGAGGTTCATGTTTTCCTAAAGATACACGTGCTTTATATCATTTAGGATTTAAAAATGATCTAGAACTTTCAATTATTTCTTCAATAATAAAAGTTAATCATAATCAGTTAACTAGATTTGTAAATAAAATAATTACAACTTTTTCTAATAATATAGGAGGAAAAATATTTTCCATTTTAGGAGTTTCTTTCAAACCTGATACTAATGATTATCGAAACTCACCTAGTTTATTTATAATGAATGAACTTTCTAATTTAAATGCAAAAGTAAAATTATATGATCCTATTGTTACTACTAATGAAGAAAATAGAGAAGAACTAACTAAATTAGAAAATGATAATATTCTTTTTTGCAAAAGTCTCCCTGAATGTGTTCAAGACTCATCTTGTTTAATATTGTGTACTGAATGGCATGAATTCAGAATGCTTAATTTTGAATTATTGAGTCTACAAATGCAAGATAAATATTTTTTTGATGGTAGAAACCAATACTTAAAACAAGATGTCGAAAATTTTGGTTTTAAATATTATGGTATAGGGCGAGTATAAAAACATGTGCGGAATTGTTGGAGCAATAAAATTATTACCAGAAAAGTTAAGCAACCTTGATCTCAGCGAATTGAATTCTTTTATTTTTCACAGAGGCCCCGATGGTGAAGGAGCTTGGTCAAATGATCAAGTTGGTCTTGCTATGCGAAGACTTGCTATAATTGACATAGAAGGTGGAAATCAACCATACTATAATGAATCTGCAAACATTGTAGTCGTTTTTAATGGGGAAATTTATAATTACAAAGAACTTCGTAATGACCTCGAAAAAAAAGGTCATAAATTTCGAACTCAAAGTGATGGAGAAGTAATCGTACATCTTTATGAGGAAGAAAAGTCAGTAAAGAATTTTCTATTAAAATTAAATGGAATGTTTGCTTTTGCATTATATGATCAGACCATCAAAAAGCTTATTTTAGCCCGTGATAGAATAGGAATTAAACCTTTATATTATTACTTTAACTCATCTCTTTTTCTATTCGGGTCTGAAATAAAAATATTTCCATTATATTTAAAAAATAGATTAAAAATTAATTATGAATCTTTGATTGAATATTTATCATTTGGATATGTGATTCCTCCAAAGACAATTATAAATTCAGTTACAAAATTATCACCAGGACATTACCTTGAATTTCAAGAAAATTCTTATTCAATTCATTCATACCTAGATACGGATACAAATAATTATAATAAATTAATTTCTAGTTTTAACGAAGCAAGTGAAATATTTGAATATTCGATGAAAGAAGTTATTAAGCGGCAAATTAATTCAGATGTACCTGTTGGTCTATTTTTAAGCGGAGGAATAGATTCAGGCATACTTGCATTACTATTAAAAAAATATGGTTTTGATCATCTAGAAATTTTTACTGTGCAATTTTTAAATAAATCTTTTGACGAAAGCCATATTGCCCAAAAAATTGTTAATCAACTTAATTTTTCAAAACAAAATATTGTAGTAATTCAAGATGACGATGTTCTAGATTTAGTTGATAATTATTTAAATGAAATTGATGATTTAATTTTAGATGATTCTGCTATTCCATTTCATCGACTAATAAGTCATGCACGAAAAAATATTAAAGTAGCTCTAGGGGGTGATGGGGGTGATGAATTATTTGGAGGTTATCCAACATATTGGTTACAACAGCCAGCAAATTTTTATAACAGTACTCCTTCTTTTATAAAAACAATAATTGAAAAAGTAGTTCATTCATTACCAGTTTCTGATAAATATTTAAGTCTAGAATTTAAATTAAAGTCATTTTTATATGCAGCTTCATACCCTCCAATTCAAAGACACTTTTTTTGGAAAATTATTTTTAAAGAATATGAAATTTTACAGTTATTACAAAATTCAAATGTTTCTCAAAATTTATCACAAAATATTTTTTATGAAGGAATAATTAATCTTTTTCCTAACCTAAAAAATAATATTAAACTAGATGCTGAGCAGTTAATGTCTATAGATTTAAAAACTTTTTTAGCAGAAAACGTTTTAGTAAAAGTCGACCGAGGTAGTATGGCTCAAGGCTTAGAAGTGAGAGTACCTTATTTAGATAATGAAATGATAAATTTTAGTAAAATGTTGGCTCCTTCTTTAAAGGTTTCTGGTTCTAATACAAAAGTATTTTTAAGACAATTTGCTAGTAAACAATTTGGAAATTGGTTTACTAAACTTCCTAAACGTGGTTTTTCTCCACCAATATCATTTTGGATTAAACATCAATTAAAAAACCGTTCAAAAGAATTATTATTAGACCTTAATGTTTTAGATTTTAATAAAAAATATCTTTCTAATATGCTTGAAAAACATTCTCTTGGTGAAAGAAATCATGGTAAACAAATTTGGTCTCTAATGGTTCTAAACCAATTTTTAAATAAATATAATCTTGACTTGTAACTTTATGGAGTAAAGTAATGGAAGTTCAAAAAAAGCAAAATGAATGGCATATACAATGGAGTGTTTTGCAAGATGATGAACTATTTTTATTTAAAGAATGGATTTATCCAAATAAAATTGAAGATTTTCAGGATAAAGAAGTGCTTGAATGTGGTTGTGGTGGAGGCCAACACACGTCTTTTGTAGCTTCTTATGCAGCTACTTATTTTGCTGTTGACCTAAATACAATAGATATAGCTAGAAAAAGAAATGCTGATAAAAATAATATTGAATATATTGAAGCTGATATTGCAAAAATGGATTTAAAAAAGAAATTTGATTGTGTTTTTTCAATTGGTGTAATACATCACACCGATAATCCCGATTTAACCTTTGAAAATCTTAAAAACCACACCAAAAAAAATGGAAAAACAATTATCTGGGTTTATTCAAAAGAAGGGAACTGGCTAGTTGAAAATGTAGTTGAACCAATTAGAAAACATGTTTTGATTAAAATTTCAAGAAAAAACTTACTTACATTAGCAAAAATTATTACAGCAGTCATGTATATTCCAATTTATACCTTTTATTTGCTCCCCATTAAATTTCTGCCATTCTATGAATACTTTCAGAATTTTAGAATTCTATCATTCAAAAGAAATACTTTGAACGTATTTGATAAATTAAATGCCCCTCAAGTCGATTTTATAAGTAAAGAACGTATAGAAAAATGGTTCAATAAAAACGATTATTCCCAAGTTCATATTAGCTCATATAAAAATGTTAGCTGGAGAGGAAGCGGAATCAAAAATAATTAAAAATATATTTTAATTTAGAATTTATGAAATTTTAATTTTAAAAAAACCTATAGCAACCATTTTGAAAAGTTTTAGGCCATCTCTAAACCTTTGAATATTTGTTTCGCCATAAGATCTATTTTTATAATGAATAGGAATATCAATAAATCCCAACATCAATTCACTAGCAGGAAATATAATTTCAAAATCTCCAAATGGATCAAAATCTCCAAAATTTTCACGCCAAACTTGAAATCTTTCATAATCCATTTTAGAAAATAATTTTGTTCCACACAAACTATCTCCAATATTTATATCTAGAATATAAGATAGAGTTTTTGCAAAAAAGATATTCCCCACTCTATTTAAAAACCTCATTGCATTTTTTTCCATTGGATAAATTAATCTATTTCCATTTATAAAATCAGCATGTCCTTCTAAATATGCATTATAAAATTTTTCCAAATGAATCGTACTTACTGTAAGGTCTGCATCTAATATAGTATATAATTCTCCAGAAGCATGTTGAAAACCAAAGCGAACGGCATCTGCCTTTCCTTTTTTAATTTGTTGAAGAATTTTTACATCCATAGAATCTTTATAATAATGATAAGTCTTTTGAATTTCTTCCCAAGTAGCATCTGTTGAATTTCCTTCTACGACTATTAATTGTAATGGTATTCTATTAGATAAATCACTTATTTCTTTGAATATATTTTTTATATTTCCAGATTCATTACGAGCAGGAACTACAATTGATAGTTTAGTAAGAGGTGAACTTTTTATAATAGGCCTTAAATAAGAAACTGAAACTAAAGCTAAATTTCGAATTAAAGGCAATTGTCTACAAACCTTATTAATTAATATTTCTAATCCAAACAAATAAAATGGAATATAAATAAGACTTTTAAAAGAAACTTCCTCATAATTTGAGAGTTTTAGAATATTCAGCAAATTGCTTCTTGTTACAAAATTATTAGGAATTTCACCTTTATAAATTCTTAACATTTTTGCTAATTTATAGATAAACTCTATATAAGGATTATATAGAACCACAGCAACTCTTGAACACCTTTTACTTATAGAATATATTTTTTCTAAATCTCTTTGTATATCTAAGGTATGATTAAAATTACCATTTAGAAAAATAAGGGAATTATCTCCTATCCTATTAGAACTATTCTCGTATACTACAAACTTATTTTTAATATGTAATGAGTTCAGAATTGACATTTTATCAAAAGAGCAAGGATTATATTGATAAATATTTCTAAAGTATCTTAATTTTTTTGAAATTTCTTTGGCAACAATTTCATTATAAAATGGATTATAGTTTCTTAAAGAAATTTTAAAGTAAGTAATCTTATTCTTTAGAGGTATCAATCTTAATCTCCTTTTTTTCTATAATAATATCAACAAAACAACC
>CAYSZE010000106.1:0-6538 GCA_964435255.1 uncultured Oligoflexia bacterium | reverse complement strand
TTGCATTTTTTGAGTTTGGTACGTGATTATTCTACTCATGTTATTGCGTTAAGAAATGGGGAAAAAGTATTTGAAGGCAGACCAACTGATATATCGGAAAAATGGTTTAAAGATATTTATGGTGCAGATGCAAAAGAAGTGGAGATACATTAATGAAATTCCCTTCCTTTATACCAATGATTGAATCGAAACGTAGAAAAAGAGAAATTGCTGGCCTTATCATTGAAATGTTTGTCTGGGCTTATTATTTCGTTTTTGTATTTAAAATATTTTTATTTTCTATTCTTTTACCTTTCCTAGAAATTTTTGCATATGCTGAAAAACCTAATTTATTAGCATTAAAAATTGTACGTTTTTTAAATTTTGATAGCCGTTATTTTGAATTTCCTTGGGTTTGGTTTATGGGATTATCGCTCATAGGATTTGGTTTCGGTGCAATCGTTACATTTAAATGCAAAGGTTTTGGTTCATGGGTCGCGAGTCTTTCAAAACTTCAAGTTACAGATCCTTCAGACTATTTAAAAGTAAAAAACCATTGGAAATTTGCTAAAATTGAAGCCTATTTATTGGTTTTAATTACTGTCATAACAGGCATTGTCATTGTTAATGTCAGTTTTACTAAAATTTTTCAAATTGATGGTTTATTGGGAGCAGGACGTCTTAGTTTACAATTAGCTTGTGGTGTGCCTGGAGTAGGTGAACATTTTCATAATTATTCTATTTATGAAGGTATTCAGTGGTTATTTAATGTTTGTTTAAAAATGCATAATTATCTATTTATAAATCAAGTCGATTATTTTCAAATACCTTGTCAACCTAATGATTTAGCATATTTTAGTAGAGCATTAGGCAAACTAGCGGAATCTATTTATTTAGCTTTTCTAGCTACATTCTTTAGTATCCCAATTGCTTTTATATTAGCTTTTTTTGCCTCACGTAACTTAACAAGACATAGTTTTTTAATGCGTTCGACCTATATTTTAATTCGTTCTTATATGAATATCACTCGTTCAATCGAACCACTTATTTGGGCAATATTATTTTCTGTGTGGATTGGCATTGGGCCCTTTGCGGGGGCTTTAGCATTAATGGTCCATAGTATTTCAAGTCTTGTGAAACAATATTCTGAAGCTATAGAAACCGTTGACGATGGTCCTATTGAGGCACTTCAGGTCACAGGTGCCAGCAGGGTTGCAGTTGTTTGGTATTCTGTTGTTCCGCAAGTTATTCTCCCTTTTTTAGCGTTTACAATTTACCGTTGGGACATTAATGTACGGATGGCGACAGTCATTGGGCTTGTTGGTGGTGGTGGTATTGGTAGTATACTTATCCAAGAACAAATGTTAGCCCGATGGACGCAGGTAGGAAGTCTTGCCTTCCTTATCTTTTTAGTTGTCTGGGGGATGGACTTTTTATCCGCAAGAATTCGTGAGGCAATACAATAACGTGCAAATACGATATTTAGGTCTTCTGCCATATTCAGATGCTCTTGGTATGATGGAATCCATCCACTCTGAGCTTGTTAATAACCCGACTCAAGAAGGGGCTATTTTAGTTGTGCAACACCCGCCTACTGTCACAATGGGAAAACGGGAATTGTATGAAGATATGCTCGTTCCGCAGGAGCAATTAAAATTCAAAGGAGTTGCTTTTCATAAGATAGATCGTGGTGGTAGCGTTACTGTTCATGAACCAGGACAAATAGTTGTCTATCCTATTTTTCATATTCAAACTTATCAGCAAACAGTTCGTTCTTATGTGCATTTACTAGAAGAAGCTATGATTGAAACAGCCGCATTGTATGGGGTCAAAATTCAACGTGATGAAATTAATCCTGGAGTATGGGTTGGGCAAAATAAAATTGGGGCTATTGGTATTCGCATAAAAGACAAAGTGACAAAACATGGCATCGCCTTTAATGTGATAAATTCTTTAGAAACATTTGCTAATATTGTACCATGTGGCTTGCATGGGCGTGGTGTGACTAATTTACAAATGGCCATTCGTGATATACCACCACAGCAAAGAAAAATGGTGCAATTAAATTATCATGAAGTAGAGAAATATTTAGCGCAAACCATACATAATAAGTTAACTTTGCTGAGTTAGTTTTTAACCCTAATTTATAAATTAGGGTTAAAAATATATGATTATTGTTTAAATTATTTAATTATAGAATAAAAAATTTTGTGTTTTATTATAAAATAATATTCTTCGCTAAGTAGTGGTATCTTGTAAATATTTAATAGTGTAAATATATATTTTCTAAATCAGAAGAAGTTGATAAGTAATCACTCACTTTCTCGTTAGTAACATGTTTGAATTGTTCTAAATCTGTTTCTTTATTAAGAATAATTTCTATGCTCTCTATTTGGTATTTCATTTTTCTTATTTTTGCTATTGGTGAATACAAGCCAAGAGTGAATATTTTAAGAATAAGGTTGCTAAAAGAGATTAAAAGTAGTTTTCTAGTTTTTAAATTGCTAGAAAAACATATTTCACCTACTGACGTTTTATTCCAAAAAAGGTTTTGTAATTTAGTGCTTATATAGGTATGAGAAAATATCATAAAATATAAAAAAAGTATAAAAGATAATGCCTTTAATAATTCTATCTGATTTGTATCGTCATGAAAAATAAAATATATAATTGCTAGAGAAAAAACCGCAGGAATTAATGTTTTAATTGAATTTAATAAAATTAAAAATATATCAGAAATACTACCGCTAAATTTGAAATTTTTATCACCAAATTTTAAATTATTTACATAATATTTAATTTGTTCTTTTTTTATGAAAGGATAAAGTAGAAATATTGTTATGAAGTTAATATATGGAAATAGTTCTATTAAAAAAAATGCTTGAACTTTTCCTCCTGTAAAGGAAAAAAAGTTATCTCGATAGCTAATATTTCTATAAAAGAATTTTAAACTACTAACAATAAACCATGGAATTAATAGAATTAACAACATTGTCAAGATGTAAAAACCTATTGTTCCAATAATCTTAGGAGAAGTAAGATAAAGTAAAGCAATGATAAAAACAAAAAGTCTTCCTTTTAAGATAGAGTAAGGAGAAACGTGATATTTTAAATTATTATTTTTTAGCCTAATATTTTGAATGATATAATTATTTTTTCTGACATAAGCCCAAGGAGAGTATATACCAAATGTACATATTGATAAAATTAAGCTGATAAAATAAATTTTAAAATATTCTATTTTATTTGCGGTAAAATTTAATTTAACTTTTTTTACTGTCATATATTAGCCTATCTCTGGTCTTTACAAAAACTATATTGTCTCACTAGAGGTAAATTTAAGAGACAAAGTTAATATTGTGAATATTTTAGCTTTATTTTTTTGTGTTTTCATACTCCATTCATCTATAAGATAAAAAAAAATATATAGTATTTTATTTTGTTACTTGCAAATTTTTACAAAAAATACTATATTTATTTAATATTATTGTATTAAATAAAATTATGACTAAAATTTTAGAAAATAATATTTACATAAACTAGATAATATTAATGTTTTTCTTCTTGCCCACAATCTGCAAGTTCTAACTGTATAGTAACATGATGAATATGAAATTTATCTGCTAATAAAATTTTTATCGCATTTAGAATATCTTCAGGAGAGTGATCGTTACGATAAACCACATGACAAGAAAAATTAACTTTTCCAGAAGTTATAGCCCAAATATGCAAGTCATGAATATTGCTAATTCCATTTAGCAGTACAATTTCATTTTTAATGTTTTCAAGGTTAAATTCTTTTGGGACACCCTCAAGTAAAATATTGATGCTGTCTTTTAATAAACTCCATGTTCTAGGAAAAATCCAAATAGCAATTAGAATTGCGATGATGGAATCTATCCATTTTATATTTGTAAATTGTATTATTAAAGCAGCTATGATGACTCCTACAGAACTTAACATATCACTAAAAACTTCTAAATAAGCTCCTTTAATGTTTAAGCTTTGTTCTTTTCCTGAAGTCAATATTTTTAAACATATAACATTAATTAAGAGTCCAGCAATTGCAACCCATAACATGACACCTGTTTTGATTTCAAATTGCTCGTTGTAAAAAAAACGATTGAATGATTCATATAAAATGTATATGCCAACAAAAAAAAGTAAAATAGAATTAAAAGATGAGGCTAATATTTCGAAACGATAATACCCGAACGTTCTTTTTAAATCAGCAGGCTTTTTAGCTATTTTTATTGAAATAAAAGCGATAGCAATTCCAACGACATCGGTCAGCATATGTGCGGCATCGGAAATGAGTGCTAAACTACCAGAAAATATGCCTGCAAAGAGTTCAATAAAGAAAAATAAACCTGTTAATAATAAAGCAAAAAGTAAAGGTTTTTCTTTTGCTTCGTAAGTGTGATTATGGCCTTCGTGACAGTCGTATTTTATAGTTTTGAACATAAAAAGACACCCCCTTTTATTTTATTATTTTAAAATAATTTTATGCTTGCGTAAATAAATAGAAGGGGAGAGTGAAATTGACTAAAAATTAAGTTCCTGTTTTTGCTTGTTGCTGAGGAATAGATATGTTTTCTATTTTTGGATTCGAATTTCCCTTTTTCTTAAAAATATTTGCTGTGACAATAGCAAAGGCGCCATTGCCTAAAACATTCCCAGCCGTATTAATGGGATCAAGTAATATGTAAATAGCTGTAATAAGACCACACATTTCACTGGTAAAGCCTAAATATTTTTCTAAAATAGGAATCATGACAATAATGCCACCGCCAGGAATACCTGCAACTCCAAATTTATTAAAGACAAATAAAACGGCAAAGATAAAAAATGTATAAAGACTGGGGAAAGGAAGGCCAAAAGTTGCCATAATAGCAATTGCAATCATTGGCACAGCAATACTATCTCCAATTAAATGAACATTAACCGTTGCAGGAACAATAGTTCTTGATAAATCGACTTGTCCTGTATTTTTTTCTGCGGCATGTAAACTTAAAGGCAGAGCAGCCATACTGGACATAGTACTAAAGCCCATCATACCAGCTGGGAGAACATTACGCATAAAAAATAAGAACTTTTTAGGATTAAAACCAGCTGCGGCAAAATATAAAAACGAAATATAAACCAATTCAGCAATTAAAATAGCAATTACTAATGGAAAATATGATTTGATAATGACACCTAATAAGCCATCACTTTCTAATTTAATAACGAAACCTAAGGCAAATAAAGGTAACACAGGCACAAATAATTTATTGAGAAATATGGTAACATAGGAGCGTAAAGTGTTTGCAAACCTTTCAGCTTTTGGTGAGCGTAGAATAGAAAAAATAAGACCTAAAATAAAGCCAGCAAAAAGAGCTACATTGTTTGATACAAGGGATGGTAATTTGATCTCCCATAATGGATTTAAATGACTCGTTAAATTTTGCGTATGTTTAATATCGTGTAAATCGGCTAAAGCATATTTAGAAACACCATAGCCTATGAAAGTGGATATAAAGCCTGATAAACAAATACAAACAAGTAGTATTGTAATAAATTTAACAACATTCGATTTAAATGATAATAGGCAAGAAAAAATACAGCTAAAAATGATAAAAGGTAAAATGAATACCAAAATGCTTTTTAAGGTCAAACTGATTGAGTATAATGTTTGTTGAACAGTTGTGGGGAGGGAGTTCCCAAAAAAGAAGCCAAATAACAGAGTTATTATGAGTTTAAATATGATGCTGTTCAATAACTTTTTAATATACTTAAGCATTTTAGAACCTTAGTAAAAACGAGTAAATATGAATAGAATACGCTATAGGCTTTCTTCTTTTTGAATTATGGCCAGTCATCTTATTTAACGAAATGAAAAAATGGAGTCAACAAAACATGCAAATGAATGTGTATTCTTGGAATTTAAATGGCATTCGAGCGGCTTATAAGCAAGGATTTCTGCAATGGCTGCAAAAAAGTGATGCGGATTTTCTTTTTCTGCAAGAAGTCCGCGCGACTCCTGCACAATTAGGAACAGATCTTTTGGCACCTTTTGAGTATCAAAGTTTCTGGCATCCTGCTGAAAAGAAAGGATATAGTGGTGTGGGTATGTATTCGAGAATGCCCTTAAGCAAAAGTGATGTTGTTATTGGTCTTGGGAATGAAGAAATAGATCGTGAAGGGCGATTTATAGGTGTTTTCTACAATAACATTTTTTTTGCCCATGCTTATTTTCCCAATAGTCAGCCCGAGGGAAAACGTCTTGCCTTTAAACTGGAATTTTGCCGTTTAGTCCAAAATAAACTAGAAGAAATTAAAAAAGATGGCATAGGTATTGTGTCAATTCAATTAACATCAACTGTTGACAAGGTAAAGACTTATACCATTACCTATACAGATGAAACTACAAGTACGTTTAATGTAACTGACGGCGAAGATGGAGATAACGGCATCACACCCCACATAGGCGAAAACGGTAATTGGTGGATTGGCGAAACCGATACCGGAATTGCTGCAACAGGTGAAGATGGACGAGCTGTTGAAATGTCGGTTCAGT
>CAYSZE010000105.1:0-7487 GCA_964435255.1 uncultured Oligoflexia bacterium | reverse complement strand
CAACTGTCATTCATTCGGTATAACTTTTCAATATTCAGGACAATGTTTGATATGCTCGCTTTAGTTGATGGTAATAATTTTTATGTTTCGTGTGAGCGTGTATTTAATCCAAAGTTAAAGCATAAACCCGTTGTCGTTCTTTCTAATAACGATGGTGCTATTGTCAGTAGAAGTTTAGAAGCAAAAGCACTCGGTATTCGTATGGGACAACCTTTTTTTGAAATTAAAGATCTCATTAAAAAATATGATGTGCAATACCTTTCCTCGAATTATGAATTGTATGGTGACATGTCTGCTCGAATGATGAAATTATTAGAGCATTTTTCTCCAGAAGTAGAAGTGTATTCTATTGATGAAGCATTCTTGAGTTTAGCCCATGTGCCAAAAGAAAAATTAACCGAAATTGGGTGGAAAATTAAAAATACTATTTATAAAAATATTGGCATTCCTTGTGGCATTGGTATTTCTTCTACAAAAAGTTTAGCAAAAGTTGCAAATAAGATTGCAAAAAAATCGTATAAAGCTAAAGGAATGTTGGTGCTGTGCGAAAATAAACATATCTTAGAAGCTTTACGGCTATTTGCAGTTGAGGACATCTGGGGAGTTGGTTGGCAGTATGCTAAAAAATTAAAACAAATAGGAATAACAACAGCAGAAGAATTTAAGGCATTGGAAGAAAGTTATTTGCGTAAGCATTTTACTATTCAAGGGGTTTATATTGCGCGTGAGTTAAAAGGAATTTCTTGTTTAAACTTACAGCTTATACAAGAACCAAGAAAGACTATTGTTGTTTCAAGAAGTTTTGGCATGTCTCTTTTGTCTTTAGAAGATATTTTTTCTGCGCTTGCAAATCATATTAGTATTGCATGCTGTAAATTAAGGGAGCAAGGTTTAGAAGCTCAATATTTTTCTGTTTATTTAAGTACAAGTTACCATAAAGCTAATTTTTACAGTCAGTCAGTCATGGTACGTTTACCTTATTACTCAAACTATACCCCTACATTTTTGTTTTATGCGCGTCCTGCGTTAGAAAAAGCTTTTAAGCTAAACAAAGAGTATAAAAAATGTGGTGTTATTTTATTCGATTTAAAGCGGACAACATTATGTCCTTCAAACTTATTTGATTGCAGGGATAGAGAAAAAGAACTCAAAATTATGCAAGTTGCAGATACAATTAATAATTTAAATGGCAGAAATGCTATTTTTTTTGCTGATGCTTTGGATAAAAAATATTGGGCATCAAAAAGAAATTTTGTTTCGAAAAGGTATACTACGCATTTAAATGAAATATTAGAAATATAATTAAAATGTATTATTAGTAGGAAATGTCTACGTCAAAAAAAATTAAATATAAGCTCCAGAAGAATAAATAAGTTCATAGCTATGTGAATAAATTTCAATGATATGACCAAAAGGATCTTCGCAGTAAACCATTCGATAAGGCTTACTTCTAGAGTAGTAGTAGCGAACAGTCTTTCTTTGTTTTTCTCCAAGTGCAACTATTATATTTAAGAGATTTTTTCCATTAGGATCATGCAAAAACATTTTGGCACATTACTCCTATTGTTGTTTGTGAATTTTCGTCAATAACTATTACTTTAGTAATAAGCTAAAAGCTAAACCCTTTGTTATAAAATTAGGCTGATTTTTCTAAACTATTAATAACATATAAAATGATTAACTTAAAATTATTATGTATTATAATTTAAGTGTATTAATATAATTATTTTTAATAATAAAGGAGAAAAATAATGTTTAAAATAGAAGGGTATCAAGAAATATTTAATCGGAGAGGAAAAGAGTATCATTTAGCAATGGAACAATATTCTGATGCAAGAAAATATGAGTTTATGAATTTATTAAAGTTTGTTGAGTTAAATAAAAATAGTAAAATATTAGATATTCCTTCTGGAGGAGGATATTTGAGAAAATACTTACCCGAAAATTTTCATATTGTTTGTGCAGAAGAAACAGAATATTTTTATACAACATGTAAAGAGTCTTTTAATCAAGAAAAAATAATGTATCAAAAAGATCGGCAGTTAAATTTAGCGGATGCAATGTTTGATCTGGTAATAAGTGTCGCTGGTTTGCATCATTTAGAAACAAAAAATTGGATAGTCTCTGAAATGACAAGAATATTAAAAGATCAAGGAGAAATTATAATTGCAGATGTGCAAGAAAATTCGTTGGAAGCAAAATTTTTAAATGAATTTGTTGATAGTAATAATTCATATGGACATAAAGGAATATTTTTAAACAATGAATTTGAAAATTTGTTAGAAGCGCATGGTTTTAAATTAAAATTCAATGATATAATTAAATATCATTGGGAGTTTGACTCAATTGAAAATATGCTATTTTATTGTAAAAATTTATTTGGCATAGATAAATGTGGTTACTCTGAAATTTTAGCTGCAATTCAACACTACTTAGGATATACAATTGAAAATAATATTGTTAAAATGAATTGGTCTTTAAAATATATAAATGCTGTAAAAAATAGTAAAAATTTAAATTTAATGCTTTAATTTTACAGCAGGACTATTGCCAATTTCAACTTGAATAGAATTTAAAGTTAAGCTATTTGCGAGTTCTATTTTAAACAAAATTTCATTATTATTATTTCTAATATGGAGAGTTTTTTCATTGCCAATAAAGAATGATTTATAATTCAAGTTAGGGTAATTTCCCATAATTTTCACAACTAAATTTCCATTGGTTAATTTTTCTTCATCAATAATTCTTATTATAGGAATATTATCTTTGCTATAATAATTGTAATCAGTGATATTTACCATAAACAGGTCATCGTCTTTTCCTCCATCCATAATGACTATATTTTCTTTTTTACTATGGTCGAGATAAGCAATTAAAATATCATTTCCTCCTAAACCTTGAATAAAAGCATTTCCATAAGAAGCGTTAATATAATTGTCTTTCTGATTACCAATTAATATTTCAGAGTTCATATTGCCTGTGATGAAAGAAAAGTCAGCATAAGAGTTATTTTTATCTAGGCGGATTCCTTTTTTCTCCTTAAAAGATTGAGGAATATTAAAAATATCATTTGTATCTATGTGAGAGTGAGAAGTGCTAGCAATCGTGTTTAACCAAGTTATATTGGTCGTGACATTAGTAGCATCATAAGCAATAATATGTCCATCTTTAGTAGTTATGATAGGTAGATTTTTTAAAATCTTTTCATTTTCTTTAAAATTTTCAAGTTTAAAAAGTTTAACAAAATTTATATGTTTGTCATTCCTTTTTGTAAGAATGTCTTTATCATTTGAAACAAACCATAGGTCAGAGTTTTCTAGAAATATACCTAATTGATAAATATCTGTAATAATGATGTCGCGTTCATTATCATTATTTGAAAAAAAGTAGGGACTATAGTATTTTTCATTAGGTCTATTTGCAAAATAAATAATATCATAATTTTCTTTAGAGTTTAAATAGTCACTTTTGTTAATAAGATAAGTGTCTCGTCCCGCACCACCAACTAAGGTATCAATATCTTCACCACCTGCTAAAATGTCATCACCAAGTCCGCCTATTAAAGTATCATTACCTTTGTTACCAATAATAACTTCATCAAGACTATTGCCAAGGTAAATATCTTTATACTTAGAGCCTAAGAAATGTGAAATATTTTCAACCAGTGGAAAAGAGTTAACAAGATTTTTATTGCTTGTGTTTGCTAAATGCAAGGCTAATTCTTGGTAAGAATTTTTAATATTTGCAGTTGGAAATTGAAAAGATGAATTTATACTGATTAATTTTGTTAAATCTTGATTTAATTGTGCAGTAGACTGTGAGACAAAAGTAATTTTGTTTTTATCATTTTGTTGTGCATTAAATTCAAAATTTTGTAAGTTAATTAAATTAAAACCTTCTTTTCCATTGATCAAACCAGCCTCAATAGAAGGTGCTTTTAATTCAAAATAATCGTCTTTATTTCCCCCTAACAAGGTATATTTATATTGACCTTTTTCAACAATAAAATAATTTCTAACGTCTAGATCACCACTAATATGACTTAATGCATAACCATGTTTATATTGATCATCTAAACCAACATAAAATAATGTGGCTTTTTTACGAGGATCAATATTTTTAAATAACGGATCGTCTAAGAAATATTCATCCATTATTTTATAATTATTAATACTTTCTTCTTTGCAGTACCTTGTAAAATCATAAACGTCATAACTGACAAAGATTTTTTGCCAAAATGATAATTCTTTAATTCTTTTTTGTTCTTGTAAAAAATATTTCTTGTGTTCTGTATTATAAGGAGATAATTTTAACTTATTTAGTAATTCATTAGATATTTTATTGTTAGTTGTATTATAAGAATTATTAGTCTGGCATAAATGAATACCTTCTTTTAATACATATCCCCCTGTACTGCTAACGGAACAACCAGCAATACCACAATTTGATGTGCTATAAGTTTTAGGAGTCACAGGAAAATAGTAATAGGGATTAGGTGTGACAAGTTTCATAAAGAAAATATTATTTTGCTGAAAACTCTTATTAAGTTCTCTTAAATGCTGTGAAAGTTCCTGCTTTTTTACAAAATCTCGCTGATAAGGTTCGAATAATAAACTTTTTGAAACATCACACATAGGGCATCCTAATTTTGCAGCACCTAGCTTTCCTGCATCGCTTGGAGGCATACCAAATTTATGCACGAGTTCTTCATGTGTTCGAATAGAAGTATAAATATTTTGTCCCAGCATAATACTAAATCCGATAGCTGTACCAACAGGACCAGCCATTGAAGTTAATGGGAGTGCTGCTAACGTACCAATTGAAGTTGCCGCTGAAAGTGTGGAAGTTGTACCATAAAAAATATAATCTTGTTTTTCTTTACCAGTTGAAGAAGGAACTTTCCGCAGCATATCTACAGCATTCCATACTTCAAAACCTGCTGTTGCAATATTTAAGGCTGCTTGAGTGCGGCCTATGTTTTTATACATGTGAGCATGGGAATGTAACAAAGAGGAGCCACGAACGAGATCAATTACCAAATCAGCATTATCTAAAGTAATTTCTAGGGAATTACGTGCCACGTTAAAATACTCTCCATTTAAGTTTTGTTCATGGATATTCATAATACGGCTAGGTAAATGATAGAAATTAACTAAAATATTTGCTTGATTCATGCCATTGATAATTTGTGAAGCCATTTTTTTTGCATAGATAAGTTTGATATTTGGTGAATTGTTTGTCAATCCCATAACAGATTTCATCATATCATAAAGCTCAAGTTGTGGGAGAGTATATTTTAAAACGGGTCTGAGTGTTTCTTGTCGGGTTATTTTTGAATATATTCCTTCCATTATTTTTTTTATTGGAGAACGTTTATCATGACCAAATTTACTTTTAAATTTAGATTCATCAGGAGGAATGATAAAAATTTCGCGCAACAGTTTAGTTAAAACGATTTTTCTTTCGTCGGTTAAATTTTCAAAAAATTCTAAATCATTCAAAAATTTTTCTTTATCAAAGAAGTAAATTATTTTTTCTTTATTTTTATTTTCACTTGTGAAAATTATATTTTCTAAATTTTTTTTAATAGGTGTGAGATCTAAAAACGGGAAATAATAGTTCTTATACAAACTTGCTATAGAATTTGTACCAGCAAATAGACTTGACTTTGTTTTATTAGCAATAATATTTGTTTTATCCAAGGAAATATATTCTTGTGCTAAATGAAGTAAATTATTATCATTAAATAATGAACCCTCACCTTTAATAATTCTGCTAACAATTTTATGTTCAAATTCACTATCAATACCTAGCAAGGATAAGTATTCAAATACTAATTTTATCTCTTGTGCGATGTCTTTCATTGACATTTTACTAAAGTCTTTTTGTATATCTATATTATTTGCAGAAAGGTGAGAAAAATTTTTTTCAGGGTTATCAATATTTTTTTTAAGTTCAGCTAAATGTTGAATAGTGAAACGATGAAAAAGTAATAAAGAATTATTATCTGTATGTGCTGCATAAATATATTCAGCCGCTTTTTTGAGATAATTTAAGTTATTATTTAAAATAATCTTATTTTTATTTGAAGTTGGATTTGGAAATAATTCATTTAAAGCATTTAAATAAAAGTGTTGATATTTTGCTCCAGATAAAAAGTTTCTTCTTAAAGTGGGGAGTATTTTTTCTTCAATATAATTGGGATTTATTTTTAATTTTTCATGTAATTTAGGTCGATTTTGAATTTCTAAATATAGTTTTTGCCAGACGCGTAATTTTGAACGCTGTATTGTTAATTGGTTTAAATTTTCTATTCGTTTTGCAATTTTTTCTAAGGCAGGATCTCCTGGATTATCCAATTCACCTGTAATAATTTTAGCTTCTATAGAAGCATCGGGAGCATTTTCAAATTCATAGTAAAGTTCAATTATTTTTTCAAAAGTTTGTTTTGTAGCAACTCCAAAAATAGTCGCAGAAGCTCCTCCAACAGTAGCAGGAAGAGTTTCAAATGCTAAAGGGCCTCCCATGAGCATAGCGAATTGCCCAGTTGTAAGCATAATGTCCCCTGTTGTTTTAAACAGGGTTAAAAGTGATTGTTTCTTATAAAAATTGGCTAAAATAGTGCGTAATTTTTTGGTTTCTGTATTTGTATGTTGCCATAGTTCAGATGATTCAACAATTTTTGTCCAGTCACGTAAGCTTTTCAATTCATCAATACCATAACTGATATTCAGAAGACCGCCTAAAAACATTTGTGCTTGTCCTAAAGCGAGAAAACCATCGCCGAGTTTAGTTAAAATACCTAATGTACCAGCGAACAGAGATTCTGCTGTATTTCCAATAAAAGCGTCTTTTATGTTTGTAAAATCATTTAAAAATGAAGAATCCTTAATTGCATTTTGAATTTGTTCCTGAGTCTTATTTTTTAATTGCTCTGTAAATAATTCTAAATGGGCAAATCCAAGAATTGCACGAATTTCAAAGGCAGCCATTCCTGAAAACATGGACATGAGACCACCTTCTGTCAATGCGCCAGGTATTTTTTGTGCAATATAAGTTTTAATGACATCTTCTTGAGAATTTTTGAATTCTGTTAATTGAGAAATAAATTCAATACTCTGTGAATCTTTGAGATCAAATTCTGGCATTTTATTTATTTCGTTTAATGCATGTCTGATGTCTTTAGGTAAATCCATTAGTTGAAGAGAATTTATACTTTTTAAACTTTTTGTTTTTTCTATCTCATTTGTGAGAAATAGAATTGTTTTTTTAATAATATTTTCATTTTTATTATAGTATAATTCATTTAATAATTTTAAAATATTTATTTTAAAATTAATTTGCTCAAGATATATATGTTGAATATCAAAATTAGAATCTGTTTTATTTTCTATTATTCTTCGAATTGTTTGTTTTATTTTTAATTCTTGTTCATAACTTTGTAATAAAAGTTCTTTGACTTCTTGTTTTAAGGCATTATGCTGCGC
>CAYSZE010000104.1:0-5200 GCA_964435255.1 uncultured Oligoflexia bacterium | reverse complement strand
TTTTTCTTAATAAAATATCAGTAGGTCGAATTCCAATTGTACCTATTGAGGAGCTTGATCCGACTTATACTAATTGGCTAAAGTATCCAGTGGGATTTGGTAAATATAAAGTGGAATATGTTAATTGGGAAAAGTATGAATTTATACTTAAAAGATTTAATAAAAAAGAAGAAATACCTAAGTATATAAGATTTATTTTTAGCAATAAAGATGAAGGCGATATAAAAATTCTTCTAGGTGATAGTGGAAGAGGAAAATCGGGTACTGATCGGAAAATTATATTCCCAAATATATATTCTAATGGTGGTTTTTTATTTAATTTTAAAACAGATTTAGGAAAAAACAAAAATTTTAGAGAAGCTATTTCCCTTGCCTTAGATCGAGAAAAAATTGCAAATAGTGCAATTTATAAGGAAATAACCCCAGAAGATCAAATGATACCATCATTTAGTGTGTTAAAAGATTATCGGATAAATAAACCAGTACAAAAACAAAATATTGAAAAAGCAAAACAATTATTACATTCAATTCCACCTTCATTGTGGAAGGGGAAAACCTTTCATGTACATACATACTGGGCAAATATTAAGAATATAAATTCTTTGCCTTATATCCAAGAGATTAAAAAACAATTGATGGATATTGGTATAAATGTTATTTTTTACGATACCGATTTAAGTTACCCTAAATTTAGAGATGATGATAAAAATGTAATGTGGTGGACAGGGTTTGGCTTTTCTTCAAATGATCCTAATAAAAATTTCTCATTTTTCCGTACGAATTCTTACTATTCTAGTGAAGGTCCACGTGATAATTCTTATGATTTATTATATGAGCAATCTATAAAAAATGTTAATGACTCAACATTTTATACTAAAAAATTGTCTGAATATTTTTACAATAATCATATTTTTGTAGTCGTTCTTAATCAGCGTATGTCATTTGCATATAACTCAGATCGTTTGTCTTCATTAGGGGAACAGCATAATGGAGTTTTATTCTATGTTTGGAAATTAAAACTAAGATAAATTATTCTATTATAAATAAATCATTGTTTCTTTGCCATTTTAAAATTTGTTCTGTATCTTTAGTAATAATTTTTTCATCATGGTGTACTAAATAAACATATCCAGGGCTTCCTAAAGTATCTTCTGTTTTTGTTACGTTAGTTCCTATTTGCTTTAAGCCTGAAAAACAAAAAAATGAATACATTCTTTCAATGCTATATTTTTTAGGGAAATCAATAAGAACACCATTTTTTTCAAAAATAAATGAAACTTCATTTAAATGTTGCTTTTTTATGTACTTTTTATTGGCAAAATTTTCCATAAATCGATCTGGATCGCAATAGGCAAGAGCTAAAATTTCTGCTTGGGTATATTCTAGTGCTTGTTTAAATGCTTCATCTTCGATAGAAGCCCCCATTAAGCGCGCATTTAATTCAATTAAAACAGGCCCTTCTTTCGTTAGCATAACTTCATTGTGCGCTGCACCATGGGACAGGTCTAAAGAATTTAAGATACTTTTTGTGTAATTTATTAATTCACATTCAATTTTATCTTCGCTATCACATAATGACATAGATTCAAATAAAAATGCTCGATCTTTTAATCTGCGTCTATTCTGTTTCCATATATCTGATACATAATGAATGCCGTTCCAACTGACTGTATTAATGAAGTATTGAGTTCCTTCAACATACTCTTGAATTAAAACTTCTTCATTTTTAATTCCTAGTTTGTTTTCTTGATATAAAATACGGCTGACTGCATTTTCAATTTCATTTGTATTAGAACAAATTGTTACACCATCACTTGCGGCACTATTTAATGGTTTTATAACAACAGGCCATTTTTTATTGATTTCAGCCCAATTCATGATTTCAAGCAAATTTTTAGACTTAAATTGTTTTATGTATTTTATATTACACTCTTTCAGTTTTTCATGCATATGAAATTTATTTCTGCGAAGCAGAGTTGTTGTCGGATTATTTGACTTTTGGATATTAAATATTTCTGTTAATTTATCAGCTAATTCAACTCCCATTTCTGAGCCAGCAATAATAAATAGTGGATTAAATTTTTTTAGTTCATCTTTTAAAGAAAACAAGTTGCCATCATATTGAATTTCAGCAATAAATTCTCCTCGTTTAGGATCATCAGAATGATTTAATGAACTTCTAATGTGAATACATTTTTTACCAAATTTGCTAAATTCATAAGCTAATTTTCTTCCTGTTGAATATGCATCTACAATACAAATATTATCGTAATGTTGAGTATTATATTTTTCCATATAAAACCTCATTAATTAAAGATAATGCTATTTCATCTGTGCTTTCAAGAATCCAAGCAAAATTATTGATAAAAGGATGAGAGCCTTCTGCATTATGTCCGATGGCTAAAGTATTATTTAAATACATTCCATCTTTTTTTAAAATTTTACCTGTTTTGACATCTGTTATAGTTCCACCCAAATCTATTTCTTTTATATTATTTTCAGCACAAATATTTTTTAAAACATGTGCTTCAGAAGTACATACTTTTCTATTTGGTCCACTAGCATTAATAATATAATCGCAAATGAATTCTTCGTTTTTTAAATTAGCTTGAAATTTATCATTAAATTTTATAACTTTTGTTAAATCTTTTTTTATAATTAACTCTTTATTTTTTAGCATTTTTGCTATTTTTTCTGCGTTTATTAATGGAATTGCTCCGTGTTTTTGGTGAATTTTGCTGTAAAATAAATTCATAAAGTTATTAACTTCTTTGGGATTAACTATCCTCCAAGTTTTTGCAATTTCAGGAATCATTCCTAAAATAATATTAAATGAGGTTGGTTCATTTTTTGCAACTTCTATTCTGTGAATAAAATCATTCTCTTCATCGTAATTTTTTTTAGTTTCAAAGAAAAAATGCCGCCAATCAATATTATGTAAAAATAACTCCTTTCTAACTAGTTTTAAAAGATCTTTTATTGTTAAAAGACTTTTTTTGTTATTCATCTCAATTGAATATTTTTCAAAAGAAACAAACTTTGTTTTTTCTGCTTTTAAAAATTTTCCTTTAACTTCTGGCAACTTTCCACTGCGTGAAAACATAAAAATTTTATTATGACCTAATTCTTTTAAAGTAATAGCAATATCAATTGCTGTTAAATTGCTGCCAATAATTCCAATAACTGAATTTTTTGGAATGTCGGCAATTTTTTCTTTTGCTGGGAATGGAATATGAATATAATTTTTACTTCCTTTTAAAAGATAAGGATCTTTAAAATCATCATGACCTTTTGCTAAAAGTAAATAGGAAGAAATAATTTCTTCCCCATTATCCAGAGTTATTTTTACTTGTTGCTCATTCTTTAATAAATTTACTTCTTTAGCTAGAGCATCTTTTTTGGTAATAGAAATATTTTTATGTTCTAAATTTTCAATAAATGAGTTTAATCTATCTTTAAGATAACAGCCGAATACAGCTCTGGGTAAATATTCTAAATGTTCTTGTTTTAACTCAAATTGTTTATGATTTAATGCAACCCAATTTTTGAAATCATAGGGGTCATTTTTAATTATTGAAAGATCCATAACTGGAGTATTCATTAAAATCCAGGGAAAGTCTTTATTATAAACTTTGCCACAACCAAAATTCTCATTCTTATCAATAATTAAAATTTTTACTTTTTTAGGACAATGTTTATCTTTAAAAAAATTATGAATTGCAGATATAAATGCTGTTGCTTGTGCACCACCACCAACGATTGCTATATCATATTTTGTTTCATTTTTCATTTCTTAACTCATTCATAATATTATTTAGCATATTACATGCAGTTATAATTTCTTCTTCGGTATTATAAATGCTAGGTGTAATTCTTAAACATGAATCTTTGTAAGGTGATTGTCCAATTATTATATTTTTTTCAAACATTTTTTTCACAATTGAAGACGGTTCAATTCCAATAAAATTAAAACACACAAAACCTGATGAAAGTTCAGCTGAAATAGGAGTAATTAATACTAAATTTTTTATTTTTTTTAGCTCATTTTTACATAAGTTTGATAAATATTTAACTTTTTCATATATTCTCTGTTTACCAATTTTTTCTTGTATTTCAAACGCATGTTTTAAAGCCCAAATATATTCAAAATTTTTAAAACCACCAGGGGTACAAAATTTCGATTTTAATATTTCTTCTTCTTTAAATTTTCGATTCTCCCATGATAAAAAAATATCCCAAGCAATTTTTTCAAAAGAGGGTATTGTGGGTTCTATTCTTTTCCAACCTCTTTCATTTGCCCAGAGCAAAGCTGTTCCTCTTGGACCAAAAAGCCATTTATGGCAACCAGCTGCAAAATAATCAATTTCAAGATCATGAATGGATGCTATATTTTCGATCCCAAAACCATGAACGCCATCAACGCAGATTAGAATTTTTTTATTTTCAGAACGTGAAAAATTTATTTTTTTTAATTCTTTTCCAATTTCTTTAAGCGGCATTTTTAAACCGTATTTTGAGTTAACCCAGGAAATTGCTATGAGTCGTGTTTTGTCTGTAATTTTTTCTAATAGTCCAGTCACTATTTCTTTTTTAGAAATGTTTTTAATTATTTTGCTAATCTCGAATTTTTTTATTTTCAGGTCATTTCTTTTTGCATTATATTCACAGAGTTTTTCGAGAGAATAATGCTCACTATCTGTAGTGATAATTTCATCACCTTTTTTAAAGATAAAACCATTTAGTACAATTGCCATTGCCATGGTTGAACTTTCTGTCAATGCAATTAAGTCTTTACTTGTATTTAAATATTTTGCTGCAGCCGCTATGGTTTCACCAGTATAAGAGTGTCTTTCTTTTCGCATGCGATCAGGATTTTGATCGATCATTGCTCTATACTGATCTATTTCTTTATTTAAACTTATACTATGTGGAACATGGACAGCTAAGCCTAAATGAATATATTTAGGATCTAATGTAAAGTCTGCTCTAAAGTTATTCCAGATACTAGTTTCTAATTCTGGTTTATTATGTAATTTACGGGCATCTTTCATATACAATCCTTGTATTAAAATTTAGGAACTAATAAAATTAGTCCACTAGACCAATGTAATCCCACGGATGTTACGTTTTTAAGTTTTTTTAAATTTTCTAAAACCGATTTTGCTAAGGGAAAATGATCAGCAGGCCAATCTGGTTGAGG
>CAYSZE010000103.1:0-8936 GCA_964435255.1 uncultured Oligoflexia bacterium | reverse complement strand
AATATTGCTCATACTGAAATAGATTTAACGAACCCTAAACAAAACAGTAAAAATCCTGGTTTTTTACCAGAAGAAAGAGCGTGGTTAACGCACTTTTTAGAACAAGGTTACTACGATGCCTTTCGCATGTTTGAGAAGAATTCTGGGCATTATACTTGGTGGAGTCAAAGGCCAGGGGTGCGCGAAAAAAATATAGGTTGGCGCATCGACTCGCATTTTATCAGTGAGAATATCAAAGACAAAATTTTGAAAGCAAGTATTCATGCAAATATCTATGGTTCAGATCATTGTCCTATATCAATTCATTTTAACCAATAAATTTTCCTCTTTTAATTTAATTGTCTTAAACAAGTAGTTACAAAATTTTAATTGTGATATTTAGAAATGCTTTTATATTTTTAACAAAGGGGTATTTATGTTTAAGTTATTTAAAATGATCTTGATAAATATTATTCTTTTTAATAGTTCGCTGGTGGTTGCTAGTGAGTTTTTAGCAATCAGTGATATACATTTCAACCCCTATGAAATATGTGAAGACAAAAAAGAAAAAAAGTGTACAGAACTTTTGAAAGAACTCATAAATTCCAAACCTGAAATATGGGACACGGTATTTGAAAAGTATTATGACTTAAAAAAATTTCCACTCTATGGTAAAAATACGAATTATTCATTGTTCAAAAGTTTATTACAAGAAGTAAAACGTCAAATCGAAAAAAATAATTATAAATTTGTTGTTGTATTAGGCGATTTTTTAGCACATTTTTATGTGCAAAATTATGAGATTTATTCAGGAGATCATTCAAAAAAAGGTGCAGAAAAATTTATTAGCCTTACCTTAAAGTATTTATCCTTTGAACTAAAAAAAGCAGTAGGTAATAAAATTGAAATTTTCCCAGTTATCGGAAATAATGATTCTTATATAGATAATTATAATGTCGATAACCCCAAAGGCTCAAACTTTTATAAAGATCTTTTATCTTCTTGGGGTGAATTAAATAAAGGGATAAAAGAATCAGATTCATTTTTAGCGGGAGGTTACTATTTAGCAAATACTTCCATTAATAAATTATCAATTATAGCTTTAAATACTAATATATTTTCATTAAATGCAAAAAGTTCAGATAACACAAATATTAAAAATCTCACTACGAATCAATTAAATTGGTTTGAAAAATCTTTTAATAAAAATGGCAATAATAATTTTCTTGTTATTTCTCATATACCTTGTGCAATAGATCCTTTTACTTCAATAAGACAATGGGAAAAAGAAAAAAAGGTTGCGACATTTTGGAGTGAAAAATATGTGAATATTAACAAGAACTATTTAAATACTTTAACTCATAACTCCAACAATATAAGTGGTATTTTAGTCGGACATACACATCATGATGGTTTTCAACTTTTAAATCAAGATTTAGGTTTATATTCTGTTTCAGTTCCAGGAGTGAGTTTAGCTCATTTTAACAACCCTGCTTTTAAAGTTTTCAAATTAGATGAAGCAAATAATTTATCAAATGCAATTACCTATTATTTTGATGTCAAAGAAAAAAGTTGGAAACAGGGAAGTGACTTTAATCAAAATTTTGAAAGTAAAAACTTATTTATTGGTATGCAAAGTTTAGTTGGAAAATGGCTAAAAGATCTTGATGAACCAGATGAGAAATTCTTAAAATATTTTTTTGTTAACTCACCTTTTGCAAATAAAATTAGCGCCAAATGGAAATACTATGCATGTGCTATGAGTGATAATTTAGAAACAAGTGATTATGAAGATTGCCTTAATGAAAACAGAGATAATAAGGAAAATTAAGAACTTATTTTTTTATTACGACTTAAACCAAATAACATTAAATTAACTAAATCCTCTGTTGGCATTGGTAGTAAGTGCATTGAAAATTTTAATTTATTGATATAACCTCTTAAACTCCACAATATAGCTTCTAAAATTAAAGTTTTTAAGCGAAAAAAACTACTGTAAGCCATATTAGCTAATAATACATCACCAAATTTTTTCTTTTGGGAAATAAGATAACTTTGTTTAGAACTTTCTTTCCACGATTCCACACGCATTAAAAAACGCCATATTATTTTAGAACTCAATGGTAAACCAGCCATCGAAGATTCCCAGATATTAGCAAAACGTAAAGAATAAAGTTTTCTTGCTGCAATTTGGACTTCACCAATTAGTTGTGTTTCTTCTACAGTGCGTAAATAGGAAAATTTACTCCATGACTCCACAATCCGCCAGTAATCATCGAGAGAATTTCTTCGCAATTGTTCTAAGCATTCAATTGTACAAAAGCTTCTTGCAATACTTGCTAGCTTAACAAATTCTTGTCTTTCTTTTAACCATTTTTTAGTAGGTGTTTCAATAACGTAACGAACACTTGCGGGTCTAATTTTGTCTATAATTTCAATATAAAGATCACTAGTTATCAATAAAATTTGGCCATCTTGACTCATTTTTAAATTGGGATGATCTTCTGGAGAGACTCGTCTGAAATGTATATTACAAACATTAGCTTTAGCGAGTTCTTTAGCACGTACTGTTAAGGTTTCTAAGTCTCTTTCATCGAGAACAGGGCCAATATCATGTTCAGGCATTTGTCTCGTGAATTCAAACAGTGTAGAAAGGATTACTTTTGAAACTCTTAATAAACCAACATCCCATACAGTACCAATAAGTTCTTTTAACGTAAATTGGTTTCTTAAAATTAAGCCAAAACTATTTCGGACTGAAATTGCTGATGTCGTTAATGCAATTTGACTTAGACCACGAAGAGCTGCTTGGACTTGAACTTTTAAATCGATCTGGTTTTCACTAAGAGTTTTAATAAATTCACCAACAAATCTGGTTAAACTTGTGCTTCCAAGCGATAAATTTAAAAATTTGTTTAAATCTTCTATAATAGTATTGGAATGTAGGGTTTCGGGAATTTCTACTAAATGGTGTAAAGTTTTGTATACTCCTTCAGCATCTCTTAGTAGCAATCGGTAAATTAAATGTTTAAATTCTTGTCGGGTTTTTAGATCCCATAAAAAACAAGGATTTAAATCAATCATTGATATTTGATTTAAAAGATCGTCATATAAAATATTTCCTGGATGCGGATCGGCCCAAACAACTCCTTTAGAAAATACAAGTTCAATATAAGAACTCGCTATATGATCAGCAATTTCTCTTCGTGCTAAATATTTTGCTTGCACTATTTTTGTAACTTTTATACCAGGCATTTTTTCCATGAAAACTATATTTGTGCTTGATAAAAAATATCTTGGTACTTTAATAAAGTGATTGTCATCTAAGGCATTCTTAACTTTTTCTGCATTTTGTTCTTCTTTTGTAAAGTCAAGTTCTTCTTGACTTTGCTTATGATAATTTAAAACTGATCTTCTTAAGGTAGAAACAATTCCTAATAATTCAGAAGCTGTTTCATTATCTAATGTGTTATCTGTAATAATTAATTTGTTTGCTTCATCAGTTAATTTAAGAATGTGTTCACATTGGTTAGCAAATATTTCTTTCAAATTTGGTCTTTGAATTTTAACTAGAATATTATCAACATTAAATGTTTCTTTTCCAAGAGGGGTCAAGGGAAATAAATATAATGCACCTACACTTGCGCTGGCAAAATGCTTAATAGGATATTGTGGTAATTGGAGATAAGATTTCCACTCAATAAATTGTGTTTGATTTAATATTTCAATTAAATACTCCCAAGACCTTTCAATACTTGGAAAAATACCTCCAGCTTCGTCTTGAGTTGTTCTTAATTCTCGTGCTAAACTTGGTGGACAAAGTTCAGAAATAACTTGTGATATCTTAACATAAAGCCCCCCTATTTCTTGAATAGCAATAGCTATAACACGGCCATTAGAAAATTCATTATGTGGCGTACAGGCAATTGATAAAACAGCATTTATACAGCTTTCACCAGGAATTGCTTCAATTGCACCTGCTAAAATAGGAGCAAGAATTTTACCTCTGGGGTCTGTTGAAAGAGTCTTATTTAGTAAAGGTAACACTTTTTCTTTATAAACCGCACTTAAAATTTCTTCTGCTAATAAATAAATTTCATTTCTTTCTTCTTTATTTAATTGAAAAAGAGAATTAAAAAATGTTTCTTTTAAATTTGGAAATTTTTCAGCTGCATGATTAGAAAGAGCAGGAATCAATTCTACAAAACCAGCAATGCGTTCACCTAGGGGGCCAAATGCTGCTTTAAGAATTTGAGGTTGATTAAATAAGGCAATAAGCTGAGGATTTTTTTCTATGGTTAAGCAAACCATTTCGATAAATGGTGCGAGAAGCTCTTGGGTGACATCGGTATCTGTTAGAATTTCTGTTGATAATTCGCCTATATTTTCTTGTAAAGCTTTTATTGACTTTTCAATTTGAGTAAGTAAAGAATCACTTTGAGGAAATAAAGCTTTTGTAATTCCTTTGATTAAACTGAAACGACCATATTGCGTTTTTGATGATGAAATGGGAGTTACTGCAATTTCAGCAAATACAAATGAAAGAAACTTTGATATCACTGAGGATTTATTTCTTATTTTTTGCGCAAGAGGAATAACCCAACGATAATCTAAAGAAGCAACTTTTTCTAAGCTTTCTTTATAATTATTTTTTTTATGTTCGATACTTTGCTTTTTCTTTTTGTTTTTACCAAATTGCATTTATAAGAATCCTTTATTAGAGCTATACCTTCTAATGACGGTCATACCTCTTCAATAGAATTGTTGACATGCTTGAAGCATTTTGCGACCCCTATGTCAGATAAATTTTGGAGGCTGAATTTTCACCGCCAACCAAAGGAAGGAATGAAATGTTAGCAAAAGTTCTAGGCGCTCAAATTCGTACTGAATTCCCAATTTTTAAAAATAACGAAAAAAAAGTGAATGGACAAATACTACCCTTAGTTTATCTCGATTCCGCGGTCTCGGCTCAGAAACCGCAAGCAGTCATTAATTCTATTATAAAACACATGGAATGCGATTATGGTTCCGTTCATAGGGGTGCTTATGGAGTCTCTGTGCGATCATCTTTGCAGTTTGAGGATGCTCGCCAAAAAGTCGCAAATTTTATAGGTCGTTCAGTTACACCAAACCAAGTTATTTTCACTAAAAGTACGACGGAAAGTCTTAATATTTTGGCCAATGGCATTGCTGAGGTTTATTTAACTGAAAAAAGTCGAATTGTAACAACAGCTATTGAACATCATGCCAATTTAATTCCCTGGCAGCAGGCGGCTTTAAAAAAAGATTGTGAAATTGCATATATTCCTTTAATAGGCAAAAAGACAGCAGATCTCAGACTCAATTTATTAGAAGCGAAAAAATTAATAACTAAAAATACTAAAGTTGTATCGTTAGCTTATGTTGGTAACGTTCTTGGACAAGTTAACCCCATAGCAGAAATTATAGAGCTCGCTAAACAAGTCGGTGCGCTTGTGGTTTTAGATTGCGCCCAAAGTATGAGCACTCATCAAGATGATTTATTTGCTTTAGGTGCTGATGCTGTTGTTTTTAGCCCACATAAAATTTATGGTCCTTCTGGTATAGGTGTGCTGGCAATGACTGAGCAACTGATAGAAGAACTTCCTCCCCTATTATTTGGCGGTGGTATGATTTCTTCTGTGACTTTAGAAGAAAGCACTTGGGCTTCTGGACCAAGTAAATTTGAGGCAGGTACTCCTCCTATAACAGAAGCTATAGGGCTTGCAGCAGCTATTGATTGGGTAGAGAATTGTGGGCGTGAAAGAATATTTAATCATTCTAAATACTTAGCAAAAATGTTTGCTGAGGGTTTATTGCAAATTCCTCATATTGAGGTTTTCAGTCCTTTATCTGGGCAAGAGACAATCATTCCTTTTCGGCATAGTAAAGTGCATGCTCATGATATTGCTACTATTTTAGACTTAAGTAACGTTGCCATGCGTGCAGGACATCATTGTGCTTGGCCTCTTATTCGCTATTTAGGTGTCGATGCCTTAGTTAGATGTAGTTTTGCCGCCTATTCCGATAGCGATGATGTTGAGAGAGCATTAAACGCTATAAAAAAATGTTATAATGGTTTATAGTTTTATTGTAAATTTTTATATCACGTTGATGAATCGTCGCAATTGTCGATCTTATGTTCATGAAATGGTATTTCTTAATGAAGACCCCATAAGGTCTAAAGTTATAAGAATTTTGGAGTTTTATATATGTCTGAAAACCTACAAACACCACAGACAATGGAATTAAGTTCTTTGTATCAAGAAATTATCGTGGATCACTCAAAACGCCCACGTTTTAAATCAAAGAATTTTCCTTGCAAATTTTGTCAAGAAGGGAAGAACCCCTTATGTGGTGACTTGATTACGGTTTTTTGTGATATCAAACTGCAAGAAAATTCCTGTCCTTTGCTATCAGTTGGTTTTGATGGCACTGGGTGTTCTATCAGCCAGGCCAGCGCCAGTATTATGTGTGAAAAATTACAAAATGTGACGTTAAAGCAAGCACAAAGTACAATCCAGCTTGCTGAAAATATCTACACTGGAAAATTAAAAGTAGATTCTGTGGATGTAGATGAAGATATTGAAGCCCTTAATGGTGTTAGTAAATTTCCTGTGAGAATAAAGTGCGCTGCATTACCTTGGAAAACATTAGATCTTCTTTTAAATGATAATTTTGATGAAAATGGTATGCCTAAAAATGGCTGCGATAAAAATGAAAATTGTATGAAGTCAATTAATAATAAACGCAAATTAAAAATCGTAACAACTGAATCGTAGAATTTGTTATTTAGGAGATAGTTCCGAATGTTATCTGTAAAAAACTTAAAAGCAGCAATAGGTGACAAAGAAATCCTTAAAGGTATTAATTTAGAAGTTCCTAAAGGGGAAGTTCATGTTATCATGGGGCCTAATGGAGTTGGCAAATCCACATTAGCACATGTCTTAATGGGAGCAAAAGCATATCAGTTATCATTTGGACATATTTTTTTAGATGATGAAGATATCACTCATTTAGACACTACCGAAAGAGCAAAAAAAGGAATATTTTTAGCTTTTCAGTATCCAGTTGCTGTTCCTGGCTTACGTTTGTCAGAATATTTACGAAATTTATATAATATTAGACATGAAAAACAATTAAGTGTTTCTGAATTTCGTAAAGTTCTTAAAGATAAGTTAGAACTTTTAAATATTGATAGAATAACATTACAACGTTACTTAAATGATGGATTTTCTGGTGGTGAAATGAAGCGCTTTGAAATGCTTCAACTCCTTTTGCTAGAACCTAAAGTGGCAATTTTAGATGAAATTGATTCTGGTGTTGATGTTGATGCACAAAAAATTGTGGCAAATTGTATTAATCATGTAGCTAAAGTAACAAATACCAGTTTCATAATTGTTACACATTACCAACGTTTATTAAGTTTTATTAAACCTGATAAAGTTCATGTTGTATTAGACGGCGTTATTCATCGCTCTGGTGATATGGAGTTAGTCGAAGAATTAGAGCGTAAGGGTTACGATCATATTCGCCAAAATCGTCCTCCAATGACTTTATAATAATAAAGTTAGCAAGGAATTTTTATGCAAAAGAAAAATACAACCGAACCAATACAAAATGAAGACACCCAAGCACAGCTTGGTATTCTTGATGACTATAAATATGGCTTTCATGTTAAAGAAAATTATGTATTTAAAGGTGCTAAATCGGAAAAAGGTTTGACAAAAGAAATTGTGACTGAAATTTCTAAATTTAAGAACGAGCCACAATGGATGCTCGACATCAGATTACATGCGTTAAATATATTTAATGAAAAACCTATGCCGACTTGGGGTGATACTAAAGCTTTAAATGAAATAGATTTTACTAATATTCATTATTTTGTGCGCCCTACTGAACGCGTCGGAACCAGTTGGGATGACGTTCCTTCTGAAATAAAAGACACATTTGATCGTCTGGGCATACCTGAAGCAGAACGGAAGTTTTTAGCAGGTGTTTCAGCTCAATTTGAATCTGAAGTCGTTTATCATAGTATGCAAAAACAACTTGAAGAAAAAGGAGTGTTGTTTTTTGATATGGATAGCGGTTTGCGTCTTTACCCAGAAATCGTAAAAAAATATTTTGGAAGTGTTATTCCTTCTCATGACAATAAATTTGCCGCTTTAAATACAGCTGTTTGGAGTGGTGGGAGTTTTATTTATGTTCCGAAAGGAGTGCATGTAGATATTCCTTTGCAAGCATACTTCCGCATTAATACTGAAAATATGGGACAATTTGAACGGACTTTAATAATTGCTGATGAAGGTTCTTCGGTTCATTATATTGAGGGTTGTACAGCTCCAGTTTATCGTTCTGATTCTCTGCACTCAGCTGTGGTCGAATTAATTGCCATGAAAGGTGCAAAAATTCGTTATACCACAATACAAAATTGGTCAAAAAATATTTTTAACTTAGTGACTAAAAGAGCATATGCCTATGAAGATGCTTTAGTGGAATGGGTTGATGGTAACATAGGCTCTAAATTAACAATGAAATACCCTGCTGTTTACTTAATGGGGCCAAGAGCTCGGGGTGAAATTCTCTCAGTTGCTTTTGCTGGTAATGGAATGCATCAAGATGCTGGTGCTAAAATTATTCATGCAGCGCCTCATACAACAAGTGTTATAACTTCCAAATCAATTTCTAAAGATGGAGGTTGCACAACTTATCGCGGACTAGTAAAAATTCCTAAAGGAATGATGGGCTGTAAAAGTAAAGTACAATGTGATGCTCTTCTTATGGATGAAAAATCGGCTTCAATAACTTATCCTTCAATGGAAATTGAAGAACAAATTGGTACTGAGGTGGGTCATGAAGCGAGTGTCAGTCGTGTAAGTGATGAGCAAATTTATTACTTAACAAGCCGCGGTTTTACTGAAAGACAAGCAACTTTAATG
>CAYSZE010000102.1:0-7943 GCA_964435255.1 uncultured Oligoflexia bacterium | reverse complement strand
TAGAAAAAAATATTTCCTATAATTATTCGTACACTCCTGGAATTATGACCAGACATGACGCAGAACTTAATGCAATTAATAAAATTTCTAGTAATAAGTCATCTGAATTTGTATTTCGTTACTTTGTCGATCTTTTTGAATATGCTATTAGAAATCTAAGTTTTCAAACCAATAACACAGAAATTAAAATAAAATTAGGCAAAAAAAGTAGAACTCTCATAACTCCCACAATTCCAATAGAGTATGCAAATAAAGTAAATTATAATATTCAAGGAGGACAAGGAAAATATATTATAGCAATAGCTAACAATGCAAATTATAATATTATTTTAACCAAAGATGATGAGTTAACCATTGATGCAAATTCATTAAAACGAGAGATGCAATTTATAGGAAAAGGAAAATTTAAATTTAGTGAAAACTTAAATATCAATTTATCTGGAAACTTACCAAATGAAATAACAATAAAAGAAGAAAAGAGAATATATAAAATTGATACAACAACTGGTGCTTTAACTGATTTAATAGAAGTTAACGCAAGTAATAATTCAAACAATAATTTACTTTCAAATTTAAAAGAAATATCAGGAAAAATTCATAAACATGATGGGTTTATAAAAATAAATAATTACATAGCAAACACTATTTATAAAACAGCATGGTATGATATTAAGGGTGAAGAAATTATACACCCCTATATGGAAAAAGATGAATATTATGATTACAGCCAATTACAATTTCTTGGAAAAGAAGATCATATTGTTTATTACTTTGATCCTAAAAATAAAATTATTTTTGAACAAAATCTTTTAATTCATGATAAACCTAACACAAAACCATTAGCTATTAGCGAATCTAATTCAAATCCTTTTTTTGACCATGAAAATGGCTCTATTATTTACAAAACAAAAAATGAAAGAACTATGTCAGGTAGAGCAAAAGATTGGATTTACACACTGAGCCGTGATAGTACTGGAAGATATTTAGTACAAGTCGAATTAAGTGAATTGGAAAATATTGATATAGATTCTATTGAGATGATACTAAAGAATCAAAAAGCTTTTCATATAAAACAACCAATAAAAGTAATTGATTCATCTAGTGGTTTAATTGCTTGGTTTTTAAAAAGTGATATGAATTTACCTACTGATAAATTTATTGTTGCTACAAGCAAAGACAATAATAAAACACTAAAAAAACCTGAATTCGCTGGATATATTAAAAAGAATAATGGTACTTATATTTATTTCTTCAGAGAGAGAGATGAAATTACCAAAAGAAACTCATTTTATAAACAGGAAGGTGAAAGAGGTAAAGCGGAAAAAATATTAATCCCACCATTTAATAATCAGGAACAGCAGATAATATCATTTAGTATATATAAAAATCATCCTTTTATATTAACTGATAATAGATTTTTTTATCATTTTAATGAAGATGGCGAAATTGTCTTAGCTGGGTTTAATTTTGTCACTGAAAAAGATACCGCAACAGATCTAAATTCTATAATCAAAAACATTTTAACAACTCATAAAAATTATTTAAACACCCTTTCTATTTTTGATGCCAATGGCGGGTTTGCTTGGTATGATGTCTACTCAGAAAATATTCTGTTATTTCATTCAGACAAAAAATATATTGGCAAAGATAATAAAAATAGGCATTATTTTATGGATATAAATAGCAAAAAAATATATTTTAAAGCTCTAGAAAAAGGAAATGCAAAAAATTATTCCCTAAAAAAAGTAAATAATAAAATCTCATTACACTTCGATAATTTATCTGAATCTCTTGAACTAGCTACAAATTTTTCAACTGAAATTTTAATTACTAATAAAAGTATTGAAGATGTTCCTTCAATTTTAGAGATAGAAGATAAACTTAATAAGTTAAAAGAATTAGAACCACGATATAAAGAAAGAGAACAAGTTGAAAGCAATAAAGCAAAAGCTTTATTAGAAGGTATATTAAAAAGATCCCTATTTAAGGCAGAACAAGCTAAACTTGATAATAATATTCCAAAAGGGGGCACTCCAAGACGCAGTATTATTTTTGTGAATGAAGGTTGGTACAATTCAGCTCTTGAAATTGAAATACAAAATGAAAATGGTACAACTGCATTATTCCATAGCTGGTGGGGTGCTAAGGGAGGTTTTACACGTTCACCTTTAATTCCAATTGATACAACTGATATAAAAATTAGCGTGCAATCAAATTTCTTTGGTTGGAGTCACCCTTTTTATGAAGAACATTTTACTGTTTCTGACTTACCTCTTTGCTTAACAACTTCTGGAACTCTTTTTTCACGCAGTGTCATAACACATAATTGTAATACTAAACAATAATAAGGTAAAACACTGTCTCGTAAATCAGTTCAACTGAAAAATTTATTCAAGAGCAACATCTATAATTTCACCATTATTTATGTTGCTTATGAAACTCATTAATTTCTCATTTTCTAAGAAAATATTATTATTAACTTTTATTTTCAAATTTTTTAGCTTTTTAATATTAATAATTTCATCTCTAATTAAGACAAATGAAGACTTACTTAGGTCACTTTTATTTATTAATTTAAATACAATTTCGTTATCAATCTTTGATATTTTCAAGAGCAGATTATTTATAATATTTTCCTCAGATCTAAAATGTATTTCTTCTACCAAATTTCTAGAATTTTCAGCATTAATATAATGAAAACTATTTTCATATGAATATATATAGTAATTAAAAGACTTATCTGTGTATATTTTAATCATATAATTAGACGAATTACTTTCCAAAGATTTTGTAATCTCTTCCAAAATATTTTGTGACAAATTTAACTGATTACCTATTTGTATTTGCAAGTGTCTATACATTTCAGATAAAAACCAGTTTTTTATAATTACAATATATTCTTTTTTATCTTTATCTTTAAAAATAACTTTTAAACTAAAATTACTATCAAAGTCATTTTTTTCTTTCAAAAAATAAAATGAAGTTATATCTGACTGCAAATCATTAATAATCAAATTGTCTAAATTTTTATCATTATCTTCATTGTTTATAACAACTTTAAATTCACTCTCAATACCGTCACTTTTAGAAAAATTTAGTATATAATTATCATTCCCATTGCCACCAGTAATCTCTGTTACCGATTGACTGCCAAAATAACTTTTAAATAATTCAATTAAACTCTCATCTGAATTCCTCATTTTCAAATTTGAATTCATAACTATCGATATTGTATCATTACCATTATTTCCATCTATTTTATCATAACCACCATTACCAAATATAAAATTGTCCTGACTGTTTCCATGTATGGTATCATTACCTAATGTTGCGACAATATTCTTTTTAGTATCAAGCAAGGAAGACTCAATATTATCTAAATAAATATCAGAAGTTCCATTATTAATTTTTATTGTATTCAAAGAATTCTCAATTAAATCTTCGCTATATAAACTTCCATTTAAATTTGAATAAATATTCCCAGATAAATCGCTCACTAAAATATGTTGATATTTTTCACTCAAGAAGTAATCTTTAATTATAATAGCTTGAATAAAATCATTATCTTGATAAAATCCCAGAATTAAATTATTAAGACTTTTCTGAGAAACTAAATTTTTTATATCTGTTTTGATGAGATCAACACCATTTTTCTCTTCATTTTTAAATAAATCATCATAATTATCAATAGTTTTAACACCATGATAAATAGGTTTCATTTTGTTATTTATTATTTGTAATTGATAATTTATATCTTGTAGTTTTAAAAGAAAAGAAATTGAATTATTAGAGATCGTACTTAAATTTAAAATTGTGTTACTTTTTGTACTATTAAAATTAATTACTTGCGAACTTATATACGCCTCTTTAACACTTCTAGTTTGCATAGCCATAGAACGGTTAAATTGACTCTGATTATCAAACCCAAAAGAACTGCTTGTAAATTGATGTATTCTAGCATCATACACTTCATTTGCAATTTGAAATTCGTTAGCTTGCTTTAAAAAATTTTCTGCATAAATAAGATTATTTTTTATTGAATTTTCAAAATGACTAATATAACTTGAAAATCGCTTAATCGATTCCATTTCATTTGCAAAATTTAATTTTTTTCCATCATAATAATTCACACTATTTGCCATTTCTTCAGCAATTTTTTTAATAGTATAAGATCTTTTTAATACTTTAATACCCGATTCTTTTAGCTCTATAAACAAATTATTTGTTTTACTATATATATCTTTAATTTCAAACATGTAAGAATTATATGTCTGAATTTTATTGTAAACAAGGTCTACATTAATATTAATTTCTGTCAATTTTTGCTTAAACAACTCAATTTCTTTTTTAATTTCTTTTATTTCACTTGTAATGACATTAAGATTATTAGTGATTTTTTCAGTGTCATTATTCTTTAAATCTTTTAATAAAATATAATAAGTATCCCGTCCTGAACCTCCATTTAATTTATCAAAACCATAACTAGGAACTAGAGTATCGTCACCGTCATTTCCATAAATTTCATCATTCCCTCCATTTCCTACTAAGAAATTTTCATTACTGTTACCATAAACGATATCATCTTCATCAGTAGCAAAAATATTTTCAATGTTACGCAATTCAGGAAAATCAGAAGGTTTTGTCATATCTAATGAAATGGTAATTTTTTTATCTTTAATTCCTAATATATTAACAGTATCGACACCTTGACCTCCATCAATAAATCCTTTATTTTTATTTTTACTATGAACAGTATCATAAAATTCAAAAATATCTTCTTTGTTCCCACCATAAACATGTAACATATACGTTGCAGGATGAATATTAAACAAATTTATATCATTCATTTCTGCGCTTATAGAATGAATCATATTTCCATGTTTACCCTGATCACCAAAACCTAAAAGATACAAATTTGCCTTTTTATACTCTGGAATATTTCCTATTTTTTGCACGTCATTAACATTTGCTTCATGTGTTTTAACAATCATAGGTGTATTTGTTGCGGCACTTGGACAAGGAATAGTATTATTATTATGCTGAATAATTGCTTGTGAATAATATTGTCCATTCGGAGCTTGCAATCTTTCAGCTTTTTTATTTTCTAATAATTCAGAGTACATTTGAATAGAGTTAAAATGTAAGTTTGTTAATTCATTATTTTTTGCCGAATGTGAAGCAAAAAAAGAATTATTTGTTAAACAAGAGTGGCTTTCTTTTTCAATTCTTTTTCCACCAGATTTTGATGGAACACAAATTCCATAGTAACAGCCTGTTATTATTGTTTCTGTTGTATAAGGTATATAAAGATCAATTTTAGGATAAATAATTTTCTTAAAATAAAATAATTTACTCTCTTCCCCTTTACCACGTTCCATAGCAGCAAAATATTCTTTATTTTTTTCATTCAAAATATTAGGAATAATAGAATTATTTAATTTATTGGCTTCTATTTTAGTCACATAAGATGGGTCATCAGTCTCTTCATATTGCCCAAAAAATTTTAAAATTGACTTTAATGTAATTTCTTCTTCTTTAAATCCTAATTTTCTTAATTCTTGCGAAGTCCTAACTGCATTATAAGTTCCTTGTGAGAACATAATTGTATAACCGATAGCCGCACCAACTGGACCTGCTTTCGCAGTTAAAGGAAGAAAAATAGCTGTCCCAATAGAGCTTGCCGCACGGGCAGTGGTAAATGAAGCATTAACAATGGAGTCTATTTTTCGTGCTTGCTCTTCAGTCACATAAGCATTGCGATAAAGGTCATAAGCTCGCCAGACATCTAACCCAGCAGAGACAAGGTTTAAACCAATTTGAGTTTTATTTATGTTTTGGAATGCTTGTGCATGCTGTTGCCAATAGGAAGCTCCCTTATAAGATTTTACAAGGTCAAGTACAAGATCTGCATTATTAATTGCAAAATCAGCAGTTTCACGCCCACCCTCTAGATACATATGATTAGCAAATGTACTACTTATATTGCTTAGACTTTTAGGGGTATTTAATAAATTCATAAAAATATTATATTTATTTGTTATACTTGTAAATTTATCTAGTCCTTTGAAAGTGTATTTAGCAACTTGCTTTGTTGTATCAGAAAAATTTTGAATTTTACTCGATGAATAATTATAGCTTATTTTTTCTGAATCAATTGAATTATTCCGTGAAGATTTTAGATTATTATATGCAATTTTTATTTTATCTATTGTAGCAGAAAAATCACCTAGAGCCTCAGATTTTTTACTTAAAATATTTCGAATAGCAGTATTAAATTTATTTAAATTTTTAATATTCTCAGGTTGTATTTGCGCAATAATATTATCTGTTGTAATTGAAATATAATCATTTCTTCCTTTACGCACTATGTATATTTTATCAGCATCATTTGAAAAATTATATATCCCATATTTAGAACGAACAAGTTCATTACCATTATTATCAATTTTTATTATATTTTTTCTTACTGTGATAATATCTAGTGAAACTCCTAAATTATGTAAATTTTCAATTAATGATTTAGAAAATGTTTCAATGTTGGCAGTATCATTTGGATTATTTGTAGGATTACAGCTTATAATATCTATGTAGTCAATAACTTGATTTTTATTTTTTTCAGTAAATTCACTAATTTTTGTCGCTAAGTCTTCCGCAGTTAAATCCCCAATTTTAATAGAATTTTCAGAAATTTCAGCATGACCTACTATGTATAAATTAATTTTTTCGTAGTCATCACTATTTTTATTTGCAATAAATAAATTATCTATATCAATCAGTGATGCAGGTATTTTTTCTACTTGCTTTTTAGATAATATGTACTCTGAAGCATTTTTTATATTATCCTCTTGGCCAACCGACATAATAACATTACGTGATCCAAAGCGCTCACCATCATGATAAGCCGTCTTACTTGCCCAAGAAGAATTAACATCTTCCTCAGTTGCATTATTAAAAACTTTATTCTTGAGCGAAAATTCAGTAGTGTTTTTAACTATTACATTTTTATAAAAATACCCTCTTTGACTCATAAATTCAGGGAATAAATCTTCATAAAGACTCGTTAAAACACCTGGCCCAGAAGTAAATATGGTAATCCTTGTATCTGCTATTGAGTCCTTTCGATAATCATGAATAGAGTAATTAAAGAATGACTTTGATTCTCGTTTAGGATCTACATAGTTTGTTTTATCTGTGGTTAAAATATAATTTTTATCATATTCATAATAGAAATCTGGGTTATTTTTTTCAATTTTATTTAGCTTTTTATAGTTATCTGTTATTTTATCTCTTAAAATATGAACCCAATCGTTATTGGTTTTTACTTGATGGGCGGCAATAAAATTATTAGTATCTTCTGCAGCTTTAAATTCACCAGTTCTAATGTTTATATCATCTAATTTATTAAATACTTCATTAATATCTTTTATATCTTTTATTTTAGTTAGAGTACTTTGTATTGCTGTTTTGAGTAACGATTTTAACTCTGGAGTCAAAGTATTATCATGATTAATATTTGTGATAAATCGCGTTCGATACTTATTACTAATTTTTCTTGAAGGTAGCAATTCTTTGTGCTGATTTAATATTTGCTCAAAAAATAACAAAGACAATTCTCTAAATCTTTGTGGAATATATTTACTGTATGGGCCATCCTTATGTGTTTCCATAAACAAATTTAATTGTTTGATAGAAGGTAGAACATCTATGTCCATATACAATCCACCAAACCTTGCAAGAATTTCGAGACGTGCACTATCACCAGCTGCTGCAAAATTTCCTCTTAATAACATTTCTTGCTCATAGGTGCATATTCCGCTGAAAGCGGTGGTGAATTCCAATCGAATTCGGCACGAGTTTCCGATTGAAAGCGGCGCCCGTAGAGGCTATGATTCTGCTCAAAGATTCTATTTCATAATCGCAGTCTCCTCGTCAATTTTATGATC
>CAYSZE010000101.1:0-3677 GCA_964435255.1 uncultured Oligoflexia bacterium | reverse complement strand
TTACAATTTTTAGATAAATATGCAAAAAATAAGGACGTTGAATTTTTGCGTATTTGTAAATCTTTAGATCATAATACAATATTAAAATGTGGATCATGATAGTAATTTAGATTAAGTTTGAGGTCACTATTTAATGCAATTAAATTTAAATCAATTTTTTACAAAAAAACATCTTGCTTATGCAATAATTTTTTTAATATCTTTAGTTATAAGAATAATATATGGTTACCATTCTTGGTATATTAGAGATCAAGCAAGAGTTTTTGATCTTGGTTTTAAATTATATCATGACAACATTATACCTATCCATGGTTCGCCTATAGTTTACGTTGATTCCGTTTTACCTGGTAGTTTGCAAGGAATTTTATCAGCTATTCCATTGTATTTTTCTCAAGGACATCCTTTTGGAATAATTATTTTTGTACAATTATTAAATCTTATTTCATGTATTATTTTAGCATTTATTTATTTTAATATTTTCAAAAATATTAATAAAATTGTTATTTTTTCTTTAATAGTGTTTAGTCCTATGAACATAATATATTCATATGGCTGGAACCCTTCTTTTATGATTATTTTTACATCCCTTTTTATACTAGGTCTTTATAAAGTTTTTAATGACAAAAAAAGTTTTATAGGAAACTTTCTTTTATATTTCCCCTTACTATTTCTATTACAATTAAATTTACAATTTATTATATTTCCAGCAATTCTTGTAATTTTACTTTTAAAAAAGTTAATAAAATTTCCTTCTGTAAAAGTAATAATCACTTCATTTCTACCAGGATTCATCTTTTTATTACCTTTTATTGTAAATAAATTATCAGCACATTCTCAAACTTCAAACAATTGGAATTTACACGGTAATTTTTTTGATAGCATAAATATAAATATTGAAAATATATTTTCATACTTTCATATTTTATTAAGGTTTTTATCGTTTTCATCTGGCGAAATCACTAGAAATATTAATAAAGAGTATTTATTTAATAATTACCATTTATTGCCATATTTTATTATATCAATTATTATTAGTGTTATTATAATTTTAGTAGGACTTTTCTTTTTTCTTAACAAGAAAAATTGGGAAATATTTAAGAAAAAAGAAGCACAGTTTAATTTCTATGATAAATTTAATTTTACCATTATCATTATTCCTTTTATTACTGCAATATTATTTGTATTTTCAATAACACCAATGTCTACCCATAAAATATGGAGTCTTTTTCCATTTAGCTTTTACCCTTTGTTCTTTATGCTAGAAAAATATAAATCGACTGGTTATCTTTTTAAAGAGAATGAATTCGTCTTTTTTAATTTTTTCACCAAAAAAATTGATAAAATAAAAGTGTTATTAAACTATTTACAAAAAACAAGTATTATTTATATATATTTAGCTTGTACATTATTATATGGTTGTATTTGTGCGTCACAAATACCAATTAATTTTTCATACGTAATGGAAAAAAGTAGATCATTCTGTACAAAAGAAAATTCAAAATATATTAATGATGTCATTACTAATGAAAAAAATGCATTAAAAGAGGAAGATTATACTTTTTCTTTACTTTGTCAGTATTGGGAAAGCTTAAAATAATCTTGCAAAAATACAGCCACACCATCTTCATTATTAGTTTTTGTTAAATAAGCTGCCGCTTTTTTTGCTAAATCAGTTGCATTTGCTATGGCAACTCCAATGCCACAATTTTTCAACATTTGTTCATCATTATCACCGTCACCAAAAGCTATTACATCAGAAACAGAAAGTTGATACAATTTTGCATATGTAGAAACACCTAAAAATTTAGACACACCAACTGCATTTATTTCTAATGAATCGGACTTAGAAAAAACACAACTTATTTGAGTTAGATTTAATTCTATGTATTGTTTTAATTTTTCAAGGACCACAGGCGTGCCTACGATCATCATTTTTTGTACAGAATGCGCTATATTAAAAACATTTTCTCCAGTTTGTGATGGTGAAAAACCTATTATATTTATTTCCTCTTGTGCTTTTTGAGTAAGTGCTGGAATAAACCAATTAAAATCTGAATATATATGAATTGTTAACTGATCTATTTCTGGAAACCTTTTAAGTTCCGCAAAAAGATTTGCTTTTTCTGCTTCATCTATTGAATTTTTATAAATAATATTTTTGCTATCACTTGCAATAATGGCACCATTACCACCAATCATTGGTATATCAGATAAACCAATTTCTTTTGCAATATTTAAAACTGATTGAATAGGGCGAGCACTTGCTAAAATTATTTTTACGCCTTTATTATGCAAATGGTTTAAAATTTTTTTTGAAAAATCAGAAACTTTATGCTTAGAATTTAATAAGGTTCCATCGAGATCTATTGCTACAGCTTTCATTTAAACTTCTTCCAATTATCTTAATTTAGAGACTAAATATTTGAGTTTCTCAACTTGTCTTAATGTACTTATTTCTTCTGAGTATTTATTAATATCAGACAAATTGATCCATTTTAAATCTAATGATTCTTCAGAAACTACAATATTTTCAGATTCATCGGCTACCAACAAATAGCGAATATCATAGTGAAAATGTTCTGGTTCATCTTTTCTAGCAGGAATAGCATGGATATCTATATCAAATGGTGTCGGAAATTTTTCTATCTGTGTACAATGCGGAAAATTAAAAATATCAACAAAGTTAATGTCATTTAAGCCAGATTCTTCTTTTGCCTCACGAATAGCTGATAAATGAATTAAATATTCTCCATCACAATGACCGCCTAGTTGCAGCCATTTTTTTAATTTTGCGTGATATGTTAACAATACTTTAGAAAAGTTTTGGTTGGTTATCAACGCTGATGATGTAATATGTCCCGCTAGACTCTCACGGTTAAAACAATTTTTAGTTTCTTTAATAAAATTTAAAATTTTTTCTAGTGTTAAAGAATTTTCAGTAAGATTTCTGGATATTTCAAAAAATTCTTTTTCCAATATAAATTTTTTGTAGTTATCCAATGCTTCAATAATAAAGCTTCTTTCCTTATATAAATTTTGTAAAGACATTTTAAAGACACCAAAAGTATTAATTACTTTTTAATAAATTTTTTCCTAATTGAAAAAAGTACACCCATACTACTGCTAAAATAATTAAAGAGCCTCCAAACATTGCTTTGGAGGTCATACTTTCGTTTAATATCACATAACCAAAAAGAATAGCAAATAATGGCTCTAAAATATAAATTAATGAAGCTCTTTCAGGGGTTGTTTTATATTGATATTTTGCTTGCAGCATAGTGGTTGCCACCATAGAAATAGCACCTAAGTAAAATAACGCAGCAAAACTTTCGAGTGACGTTGGTAGAAAATGAACATTGCCTTTGTTTTGTGCGAAAGGTAAGAAAGTGGCAGCAAAAAGACACATAACCATTATTTCTAAAAAGGCAAATATTTTACTTTTTTCAAAAGTTTTTACTATTTTTTGTAAGACATGAATATGAATAGAAAAAGTAATAGCACAAGTGATTGTCCAAAGATCTCCTGCTCCCAAACCTGAACCATCAAAGGGGCTTGTTAAAAAAATCATACCAACAAAGGCTATAAACATTGAAATAAAGTCTTTATAGTTAGGATATTGTCTTTGAAAAAGAGGAGACAGTAAAGGGACAAAAATTATTGTTAAATTTGTAAGAAAC
>CAYSZE010000100.1:0-7952 GCA_964435255.1 uncultured Oligoflexia bacterium | reverse complement strand
AGCCCTAACGGAATATGCCCCAATCCGAGTTGGCAACACATTTCTAAGCTTTTGCCAAATCCGACTATTTTATTAAGTTGTTTTTTGCATTCAAAAAGAGTTGTTTTAAGCCATTCGTGAATGTTTTTGCCTTGCCAAATTACTTTTAACACATCATCTCTATATCTCGTACCATTGCAATCTGGGCATATTTTTTCGACTTCTCCAAGAAAAAAGAGATCTTCTTGAATAACGCCCTTGCCGTTGCAATTTTCACATGCGCCAGAACCATTGAATGAAAAATCGGAAATTGTAAAGCCAGATAATTTTGCTTCTTTAGTTTGAGCAAACTGTTTCCTTAATATATCCATAAGACCAAGAATAGTAGCTGGAACACTAGTAGATGTACGGTGTAAGGCTTTTTGTTCAACACTTATAATATCATAGTTACTAAAAAAATTTTTTGGTACTTTTAGATTTTCCCAACTACCTATTTTTGCATCATAGTCAATAGTTTCATTATTTGAAATATTAAAATTTTCTAATTTTTCAAGGGCAGCATCAAGACCAAATTGTATTAAAGTTGTTTTACCAGCACCACTAGGACCTGTTACGACATTTAATTTTTGCAATGCTAATTCTAAATTTATATTTTGACAGTTTAGTGCAGAAAAATTTTGTAAAAAAACAACATTATTGTCTGAAAAAAATTTATCTTCTGTAACTTTAATTTGAGAGTTAAATTTATTTAATTTTGTATAAAATGAATGAGGTATTTTTTTATTTAAATCTAATAAATAACCACCCTCTTCGCCTCCACCTGGTCCTAATTCAAATATTTCGTCTGCTGCTAAAATTAAATCTTTGTCGTGTTCTACCATTAAAATAGTATTTCCAAGATCTCTTAATTCCTGCAGACATTCAATTAGTGTTGGAATTTCATTTTTTCCAAGCCCAATGCTTGGTTCGTCAAGCACATACAAAGCATCTGTTAATCCGTTGCCAATAACTCGAGTTAAAAGAACTCTTTGATATTCACCGCCAGACAAAGTTTTACAACGTCTAAATAGTTGCGCAGAACCAAGGCCTAATTTATTAAGTAAGGTAATTTTTTTAAACACTTCATCATATATATATGAAATATGATTTAGAGTATTTTCAAACTTTTTCTCTAATTTTAAATTAATTAGCCAATCTAGAACGTGTTTAATTTCGAGTTGAAAAATTTCATGATAAGCTTTGTTAAAACAAATTGCATTTTTTCCAGCTGGGCCAACGCGCGCCCCTTCACAATCTGGACAAAGAACATACTTTCTGTATTTAGCTAATAGAATTCTAGAAGTGCTTTTGTATTTTTCTTCTTCGAGAACACCAAAAAAATCTTTGATGGCAACGAATTTGTTACTAGTTTTTTTACTAAGCTCGTCACCATTCCATATGAAATTTATATCTTCTTTTGACAATTTTGAATATGGAATATTGGTATTTATTCCATTTTTTTTACAAAATTTTATGAGGTCATTTTGTAACCACGAAAAAGATTCAGAAGTCCAAGGTCTGATTGCTCCTTCTGATAAACTTAATTCTTTATTTGGAATAATTTTATTTTCATCTAAAATAGGTATATTTCCCAATCCCTGACACTTTTTACAAGCTCCTAATACTGACTGCCAATCTAAATCGCTATTTTGAATTATTGAGGTTTGTTTTTGACAAGACTTGCAAAATGGTTGGACGTGAAATTTAAGTAATTTTTTAGATGAAAAAGAAGTATCATTTTCAATTTGTGACAAGTTAACAAAAAAGAATTTTGGTGAAAATCTTACTTGCGACCAAACAGTTTCAATTCTGTTTTCTAATTCACTAGTATTAATATTATTATGAATTCTATCTAAGATAATGGATATATTAATAGGAAATTTTGGTTTTTCATTTAAATAATCTTGAATATCATAAATTTTATTATTTAAGATTATTCTTGTGTAACCTTCAATTATTAAATCTTCAGCGGCTTTTTTGTTTAATAATTCATATGGAACTGTTAATAAAAATGCCTTATTTCGTTTTTTAATGATAAAATATATTCGACTAAATGTTTAGCTTGTTGAACGGATACAGGAGAACCGCAATGAGTGCATGAGGGGTCCATCAAAGAAATAAATAACGTTCGAAAAGGATCAGAAATATCTGCTACTGAAGCTATAACACTTCGGGGATCTCCTGATTTATTACTTTGTTTTAATGCGATAGCTGCTGGTATATTATCAATTTCATCAAAATCCCCTTGTGGTAATCCTTGCAAAAACTGTCGTTCATAGGTTCCTAGAGTTTCTAAAAATCTTCTTTGAGATTCAGAATAAATGGTATCGAAAGCTAAACTGCTTTTACCGCTGCCAGAGACTCCAGTAATTGCAATCCACTTTTTTAATGGAATGTTTATATTTATATTTTTTAAGTTATGAGTTTTAATCCCTTTGCATATTAAATTATGAGTTTCAGTGGTCATTTGATTGTTATCTTCATTATTTGAAGAATGATCATTAACTATTTAAAGTAAATTTTGATAATCATGTCTTCTGATTGTTAAAAAATTAGTGATCCAAGGATCATTGAGGCCTAAAAGTTCTTCCTTGGTACCTTTTCCAATAATTTTTCCATCTTTTAAAATAGCAACATTAGAGGCAAAACGAAAGGCAACATCTATATTTGATGTAACACTTATCATTGTTGTTCCAATGCTTTTTCCAATATTATGGATCATATCTATTACAATGGTAGTAGTTACAGGGTCTAAACCAGCAGTCGGTTCGTCTAGTAGTGCCAATTCAGGATTGGTGATTAATGCTCTAATAAAGCCTACCCTTCTTCTCATACCACCTGATAATTCACTCGGAATTTTATCCGCAGCGTGGCAAAGAAGGTCTTGAGCTAAGAACTCCTTTGCCTTGTTTTCTTGATCAGCCTTAGAAAACGTTGTCATATTTTCCATGGCAAACATGATATTTTCTTTGACAGTCATAAAGTCAAATAATGCGCCTTGCTGAAAAGCCATACCCATTTTTTTAAAAAGAGCTGATTTTTCATCATTTTTAAGATTATTTAACATTTTTCCTAAGACGTTAACAGATCCCGATTGCGGTTTAATTATTCCTAATATAACCTTAAGTAGAGTGCTTTTGCCTGAACCTCCAGGACCAAGTATGGTCAAAGAGTCTCCTTTTTGAATACTAAGGTTAAGTTCTTGTAGTATAGGTTTATTTGGTAAAAAAGCATGATAAATGTCATGCAAAGAAACAATATCAGATGCTTGCACTCTTCCTCCTTAAACAGCAGGCAATCAAGAGTCTAAGTTGGATTTTATTTCTTTGCAATATTTTATATTATAAAACATTTATCAATTGTACAAATGTTTTTCATAAAGAGACTTTTAATGCAAGTATTTCGTTTAAATTATTGGGGCAAATATTTTATTCCCTTTATTCTTTATCCTTTATTAGCTCATGGGAATGAAGTTGAAATTAACCACGAAAAAAAATCTTTAGTTACTTTAGGTGATAGTGATAAATTTTTTTCTAGCCCTAAAAGTAAAAATGAAATTTGTAAGTTTTTAAATAATAAGCTAGTAGCTTATATAGATTTGATATACTATATAAAAGATTGTAAATTACTTAATATAACAGATTCAGAAGTTTCTAATCAGCTTATACAAGATCAACATAAAAAAATAATTCAACTGCCTGCCAATATTTATGCCTCTTTAGATTTAGGAAAAGATTATTCTTCAGATTCTTACTATCAAGATTTTGGCAAGAAAAATACTGAAAATTTTAATTTATTGTGTAAAAAATATGAGAAAGAAATTATAACATCAGATAATGATAAATTTTATTATATTGAATCTTGTAAAAAAAGATTATTTAGTAAATTTAGTGATATTGAATTATTTACTAGTAAAAGTAAGCCCATTTATTCTGTTGATAATAAAGTACTTAACCGATTTTCAAATGGGACAAATATCAAAGTCGAAAAAAGAAGCGATGAGTCCATAATTAAAATTTCTGAGGAACAAATAAAATCAGAATTACCTTCTAATCAGGTTTTATGTGCTAAATTAGAAAAAAAAGTAGTAGCTTTTCATGAAGGTTTCTTCTTTGTTGAAAATTGCAAGTTATATACCATTTCTGATTTCAATATTGAAATACAACGAAAAGCAGATGAGCATGGTGGCATCAAAGAGTTATCTGTAAAACAAGCTATTGGGTTGCCGCAAGTAGGTACTATTAAAAGTGCTGAGGTTTTAAGAAAAATACGATAGGTTAAAAATTTTCTGGGAGTAATCTTATAACAATACCACTCGTAATGTTTTGACGAGGCCAGCCTTTTACTGGTTGTAATCCACTTTGCAGCCAATCATTACCATAGCCGATCGTAACAATTTGATTTGGATCAATATTATATAAATTCGCTAAATATTTTGAAATAGATTGAGCACGCATAAGGCTTTCAATGCGTAATTGTTCGCGGTTACCGCTTGTTAGAATAAACGCTTCAATAAGAAGACGACCATTTGTTTTCAAAAACGGTGAGAATTTTTCTTTTAAGATATCTTCTCCTTGTCTAGATATTTCATAGGAATATTGATTTAAATCCATGCTAATGAATAAGTCATGAAATGGGATTTCAATTTTTGGGCTAAGAGTTATTTTTTTGTGAATTATTTTTTCTACAGGATAAATAGTATCGCCAACCATAGGGCGCCAATAAAAGTTTCCAGTGGATATATATTCAGAAGGTATTTTACTAGATTGTGTGTTTATTTTTGTTGGACTTGTTATAATAGCTTCTACAATATTTCCATTAATTCCAGTGACATTTCCTTTACCAAGAAACACCCACTTGCCAGGTGGCAGGCATCTAACGATGTGGACTTCCCCACCAACTGTAGGTTTTAAGTAGCTCGGTACTTCTTGTTCACTGTAAAAATTCCAACCTACTTTATATTCAGAATTGGCGGTTAGTTTTTCTGCATATTCAACTTTTAAGTTTTGTGGATCCATTTCTTTGGGAGTACACTCTTCATTTGAATAGGTCTTGTGAGTATAATTTTCATAGTTTGAAAATGGACTGTAAGGTAAAGGTTTAGGAAACTTATAAGCAAAGACATCTTGTTTTAGCCATAAGCTTAAAAGAGCTGCTGAACATAGGATTAAGTATTTTTTCCATATTTGTTTCAGAAACATGTTTTTCCTTTTAAACCAATTTTTGGCTTGATTCCTTCTTCCCTTTTCGGCAACCTTCCAAAGCCAGAATGGGCAAGATTTTAAACGGTCAAAATATTGAATAGAAGAAAGCAGTGTAATGAGAAAAGTCGGAACTATAATTGACAACTTACGAAGTGGTGAAAAAGCACCAGATAGACATGAAAATCCCTATTTAACAGAAGCTCTGCAATTGTCTGATTTTTTATATACACAGAATGAATTGCAAAATATTTTTCCAAATCTATTTACAGAAATGCAGAAACCAATAGTGCTAGAGGTCGGCTGCTACATGGGGAAAAATGTCATAGAATTTGCTGCACAAAACCCACAAATAAATTTCTTAGGTATTGATATTACATATAAAAGAGTCGTAAAATCGGCAAGAAAATTAAAACGCCACAATTTTACAAATGGAAAAATAGCAATTTGTGATGCCCGTTTTTTAATTCAGGAACTTTTACCAAATACATTTCTTGATGGTATTTGTGTTTTTTTTCCCGATCCTTGGCCAAAGGATAGACATGAAAAAAACCGCCTTTTAAAGGAAGATTTCATAGTTGACGTTTATAAAAAGCTGAAACCAAATGGATTTTTCTGGTTTAAATCGGATCATCCCCAGTATTTTTCAGAAACAGATCAGTTATTATTAAAAATAGGTTTTATACCTGATGATTCAGATGCTAATCAGCCGCGAGCCCAACCACAAAATATCTTAGGAGGACCTTACGAAACTGCTTTTCAAAAGTTATTTATAAGTAAAGGTGTTCCCTTTTATCAACGAGTTTACTTAAAAAAATAATGGGATCATTAAAATGAATATAGAATTATCCAAAGAACTATTGAATTCAAAATTAGCACAAAAAACGGCGCTTGTAGCTGCTTTTTGTGCAGCTGGTTTAGCTCTTGGGAAACTATTTTTATTTTTATTGTCAGGTTCATTAGTTGTTGCCCTCTCTGCTTGGGATAGTGCAATGGATATGGTAGTGAGTTTAATAAATCGAAAAATAGTTAAATATTCTCGACTTGATGCTGACTACAATCATCCATATGGTCATGGAAGAATTGAAAGTATTGCTGCTCTTGGTCAAGGTTGTTTGATAATCGGTGGGGCCATTGGAATAATTGCTTCGAGTAGTAGACAAATTTATGATTATTTTGTCGATAATGTAAAAATTCATTATCAAGCAGATTGGAAACAAGTCTTATTTTTTGTTTTTGCTGGATGTGTTAGTTTTTTTGTGACACGACTATTAAAAATAAATGGAAAAAAATTAAATAGCCCAGCCTTACTTGCAGATTCAGAACATTATAAAGTTGATTTAGTGACAAATATAGCAAGTGGAATAGCTATTTTTATTGTGATGGTTCTTGAAAATCCTATTTTGGATCCATTAATTGCATTTGTATTTTCAATTTATATTATTTATGGTGCATTAGGACTTGTAAAAACAAGTATTAATGAATTAATGGATCATGATATTCAAGATGATATAAAAACAAAGGCAATTGAAATAATAAAAAGTACAGATAGTAGAATTGAAGATATTCATAGGTTCAGAGGAAGAAAAAGTGGGCATAAATATTTTTTTGATTTTCATGTTACATTACCAGATGAGTTATCTTTTAATGAAGTACATATTGTCATTGAAAAAATAGAAAAAGCTTTAGAAACAGAATTTGATGGTGATGTCATTGTTCATGCTGATCCTAGTAGTGTAAGAACTAAAATATGAAATTGAAAGAAATAATTACAGAACATTTTAAAAGTAACAATGTTATTACTTCAGGGGTTTTTTCTTTTGAACAAAAACTTTCAGCGCTTGAAAAAGATAACAAATTTTTTGAAGAGTGGCTCCGAAATGGAGCGCATGCACAGATGTCGTTTTTAGAAAATAATATTCAAGTTAGAAAAAATCCAAATTTAGTACTTACAAATTGTAAAACAGCATTAATTTTTTTGTTTCCTTATTCTTATGGTCATAAAATTAGAAAAAATATTAAATTTAATAGTCATGCTTCATCTGAAAAAGAATTTAATAATATTTCAAATAATTCTCTTTATAATAATAAGCTTATTTCTCGGTATGTTTACGGTAAAGACTATCATAAAGTTTTGAAAAAGCAGTTAAACAAAATTGCTGAAAATCTTAAAAATTTGTTAAGTATTTCATTTAATTATAGACCAGTCATCGATTCCGTGCCTTTTTTTGATCGCGCACATGCACGTGAAGCCACATTAGGGTTTATTGGCAAAAATACAATGCTAATTCGTCCAGGAATGGGAAGCTTTTTTTTTATTGCAACTTTGTTAACAGATATTCCGAGCGAATACCTTATAGACAATTCAAGTTCTAAAAATGATCCCATAGCCGCATTAAATTGTGGTGACTGTCGAAAATGTTTAGATGCTTGTCCAACACAAGCTTTGCAATCTGATTTTTTTTTAGATGCAAACCGATGTCTTTCTTATTTAACTATTGAGCATCGGGAAGTTGTTCCTAACGAATATCTTCCCTATTTTAAGAATACTCTTTATGGTTGTGATATTTGTCAGGAAGTCTGCCCCTATAATTATGTCACCACAGGATTCCCTATTTTAAAAGAATTTTCTGAAATACATCCGCCTTTTATGGTAATTACAGCCAAAGAGGTTGCTTTAATGGATGAAAATCAATATGAAAAATGGTTTGGTGGTACAGCAGCGACAAGAGC
>CAYSZE010000099.1:0-13779 GCA_964435255.1 uncultured Oligoflexia bacterium | reverse complement strand
CAATAAACGAATAAATCGAATTAAATGCTTTTTCTTCTAAGACAGCCATTCCCACTTTTTTGCTACTATTCATAGAAAGTTCTATTTTTTGGTCAGTGTCAAGAAAATTACAATTTTCGTCCACAAAGGCAATATTATTTTCAAAGACTTTAGCTATTTGCAGGTACCAGCTATATTTTTGATCCGTATTGCTAAAAGTGTACCAGACATGGACTCTTTTTAAATGCCCATTCCAATTGACTTGACAATTAGGGTTTGTCTCTGCATGCGCTTTTGCTACAGTTAAAGTGGCTAGACTCAAAAGAATTCCTGTACAAATGCGAGTTTTCATTTAACCTCCTAAATTTAGTACTATTTATTTTTGATAATAATTATTATTTTCATTAATGCCTTTTGTCAAGCTCCCCAAAAATGTCGCTGTGACTTTTTTAGTTGACAAAGGCTTCTACAATCTGTTAGCTATTACTTTTGTACTATTACGCTATTATTTATCCTTAGGAGCTGTTTTTATGCTAGTTTCTGACACCTATTTTCAAAATAAAAGTTTAAATACTAATAACTTATTAGCATCACATGAAAATTGGTCGCCTGATTCTTGGAAAAAATACCCTGCAACACAACAAATAGAATTCAAACACTCCCATTCTTTAAGAAAAGTGTTGGATATATTGCAAAAAAATAACCCTTTGATCGACTTCAACTGTCTTCATACCTTAAAACAAAATTTGCATGCAGCCAGTATTGGAAAAATCTTTATTTTACAAACAGGTGACTGTGCTGAGCAATTTAAAGACTGTACAAATGAAATCGTTCAAAAGAAAGTTCAGGAATTTCAAAAACAAAGAATATTTCTTGAAAAAATATTAATGAAAGAGGTCATATTAATAGGACGTATTGCGGGACAATTTGCCAAACCACGCAGTGAATCCTTTGAAAATTTAAATGGCACTCTGTTACCCATTTATCGTGGTGATATTGTTAATAGCAATGAAGCTAATGCAGCAGCCCGTCTTCCCCAACCTGTTAATTTAATAAGAGCATATAAAAATGCAAAAAAAGCGTTTCAATATATAGAACGCCATTCTAAAAATAAAAAGATTTACACCTCACATGAAGCACTCCTTTTAGAGTATGAAAGTTGTTTTACAAAATACCAGCATGACTATAAACAATATTATAATTCAAGTGCACATTTTCTTTGGATCGGAGAAAGAACAAGACAACTCGATCATGCCCATATCGAATATATTAGAAATTTATATAACCCTATTGGCATTAAAATAAGCAGTCAAATAAGTTCTGAAGAGCTTATAACTCTCATACTGAAAATAAATCCTAAGAATGAAAAAGGAAAAATTGTACTTATTCCTCGTCTTGGTGCAAATAAGGTAGAAATATATTTACCTAAATTTATTCAAGCAATTAAAAAAAATAATTTACCTGTGACTTGGTTATGTGACCCCATGCACGGAAACACAGAAAAAACAGGATCTGGTATTAAAACAAGAAAAATAGAAAATATTACAACTGAAATAAAAATTTCTAAAGAAATTCATTTAAAAGAGGACACTATTTTAGGGGGCATACACTTAGAAACAGCACATGAAGAAGTAACAGAATGTTATGGAGGATTTACAAATATTTTACTTAATGACTTAAGTAAAAATTATCTTTCAGCATGTGATCCTAGATTAAATCCCACTCAAACTTGTGAAGTTTTAAAAACTTTCTTAAATATTCATTAGGAGACTTTATGAGTCAATTTATTTCTTACCCACAAATGACTTATGAAATAAAAAAACAATTTATTAAAGGAACAGTTTATAAACATAATATTGAGTTACAAATTTCTGACAGTAATTTTAAAGAACTTGGCCACGAAATTACAAAAAAGTATTTTGAAATTTTAAACAATACAAATCTACAAACTAATTCTTCTAATCATTTATATACAACAAATTTTAAGCAATTAAAAATTCTTCATGACTTACAACAAATTTCACAAAATTTAAATTCACATTGTCTTATAGCAATGACTTTTGAAGCTGCACATATTATTGAAGACTTAAATATAATACCAGAAGATCATGTGTTGTTTGAATTTATTATTTGTGACTGTGATGAAATAAAAACTAGTGACTATATTAATTCTTATAACCCTGTAAAAAAACCTCTTCCTGAGTTGGAAATAATTAACAATTCAAGTGATGAGTATTTTGAAAGATACAAAAATATTGTTGAACATTTAAAAAATGGTGACATTTATGAGTTTGTATTGTCCAGAAAAATAGAATTTAAAACCAATTCACAAGAACTATTTGAATACTTAAAATTCCCTTTGTTAACCCAAAAAGCAAATTACAGATTTGCATTAGAATTTCCAAATAATAAGATCTGTGGTGCCAGTCCAGAAATTCTGCTTGAAGTTGAAAATAACCGTGCAACAATGCGTCCCATTAGTGGATCAGTCCGAAGAATGACTAATACAGCTATTCTAAATGCTGAAGAAATAAAAGAGTTAAACCTACTACTAAGTTCAGAAAAAGAAAAATGTGAATTAGATATGCTAATTGATTTAGCTCGTAATGACTTAAATAAATTTAGTACTCAAGTAGAAGTTTCAAGATATAGAGAAACACTTATTTTAGAACATATTATTCATACCCAAGCAACAGTAACAGGTATATTAAAAACTGAATTTAAAGCAATTGATGCAACTTTATTATCACTTAATGCAGGAACATTAGTTGGTGTACCCAAAAGAAAAGCAATGGAAATTATTTACACTCAAGAACAAGATAAACGCTCATTTTATGGTGGCAATTTATTGCATTTTAAACCCAATGGTAATTTAAGTGCCATTATTTTAATCCGTTCTGCATTTTTTAACGCAGACAAGGTCACTTTCCAAGCAGGATCATCTATAGTATTAGAGGCTGATCCTCAATACGAATATTGGGAATGTGGAGCAAAATTAAAGAATTTAATATCTTTAATTCAAAAAGACATCCTTTGTTTTAATGATCATAAAAAGCCAGACATAGTTATTAATAAAAAAAGCATTATAAAAAATGGGCAAAAAAGAAATAAAAAACTGCTAATGATTGAAAATTTTGATAGTTTTAGTCATAATTTAATTTCATTATTTGAAAAATGTGGTGCCACTGTTGAAATTGTTAAAAATAATATTGCAAATATCGATTATGCTTCATATGACGCTATTGTTTTATCTCCAGGACCTTCCCATCCTAAAAATGCTGGCTATTTAATAGAACATATTAAAAAACTTAAAGATAAAAAACCAATATTTGGAGTTTGTTTAGGATTTCAAGCTATTATTGAAGCATTTGGTGGCGAAGTTGCAAAACTAGATGAACCAATTCATGGTAAAGCTAAGACATGTTATGTTAAAAATAGTAAAATATTATTTCAATCATTACCAAATCATTTTTTAGTTGGACGCTACCATTCTTTATTTGCTTATAAAGTACCAGAAAATGTTAATATTGTTGGATATGATGAAATTAACACTCCATTAGCGTTAGAATTAATTAATAAAAATAATAATATTTGTGCTGTACAATTTCATCCAGAAAGTTTTTTAACAGGACAAATAGGCGAAAAAATAATTACGAATTGGATGGAGTCTTTATCATGATTTTTTTAGATCAAAAAGCACAAAAAATTATTAACATTTTACTAAATGGCAACATTAGTAAAGAATTTCTAACAGATATAGGAACTGATATAGAACCTTACACTCTGTTTAAAATAGTTTCCGAAATTAAAAAAAATGGGGCTATACCAAACCAATTAGATAAATTAATTTCCCAATCAGATTTTCCAATATTTGATATTGTTGGAACTGGTGGAATTGGTTCAAATAAATTAAATACTTCAACATTGGTCAGTTTATATGCGAGTTGTCTTGGTTTTCAAATTATTAAACATGGGGGCCGTTCTTCAAGTGGAAAGACGGGGGCCGTCGATTTTCTTGAAAAAATGGGCGCTTCACTAGAAAAATTATTTCAACATGCTAATGAATATTTCCGTGCAACCAATTTCGTATTTTTAGCAGCAGCTTATACTTACCCTATATTTGCAAAAAGCGCCCCTATGCGTAAACAAATTCAGGGACCTACTCTTTTTAATTTGCTAGGCCCTTTACTAAATCCAGTGCAAGTAAAAGGAAAAATAATAGGTGCTTTTAATTCTGAAGTTGCATTAAAAATTGCTGAAACATGCAAATTATTAAATGAAACTGCAGTTATTGTTACTTCGCATGATAATCAAGGATATTTAGATGAAGCTTCACCTTATTCTAATACAATTTTATATCTTTGCAAAGATAAAAAAATAAATAAAATTGAACTAAATATTCTTGAAAATTCAGATTTAGATAGAAGAGAATTATTTACAAACAGCATTAAAGTAACGGAAGAGTTATTAAGTTCCTTGGAAACACCTGCAACAATTTATGCTAAAAATTTAATAGCATATAATTTATCAATCTTACATTTTTTAAATGAATTGTGTTTTACACAACATGAAGAAATTATTTCAGACGACATTATAAAGACTAAAATAGTTTCAGGATATCATATAATCCGCCAAAATTTTAATTACTATAATACCTTGGCATTAAATAAATTAAACAAAATTAAAAATTTATCCCCTGTACATGAAAAAAGTCCTATTCATATTAGCCACAATTTTAGCTACAATAAACAAATACAACAGAAACAAGTGGAATCATTTTTTGCAAAAGAAAAACTTTTTTTTGCAGAGATAAAAAATAAAAGCCCTAAAAATTCCTTGCAGACAAATTTATCATTATCTACAAGATTATCTGCCTATAAAAATGCCGATGCAATAAGTATTGTCACCCATCCTTCTTTTTCGGGTTCATTAACTTTATTAAGTGAAGTTAGGTCGTTAACAGATAAACCTATTTTAGCTAAAGATTTTATCACAAAAAAAGAACAAATAAGAAATTTAGTTAAAGCTGGTGCCAATGGAATATTACTTTTACAAGATCTTTTATCTGAAGCACAACTACTGGAATTTGTCCAGTATTGTAAAGAATTAAATGTAGCTTCTTTTGTAGAAAGCTCTTTTTTTATTCCAAAAATTGGCGATTTTTATATTTTAAATTCACGAAGTTTATTTTCCTTAGAAGAAAACAAACATTTTAGAAACTACTTATTAAATTATGCGAATGACCAAACTGAATGCAATAAAATAATAATTGCTAGTAATTTAGAAACAGTTCAAGAAATTAATTTATGTTTAAAGCAATATAAAGGCTGTATTGTTGGTAATACTTTAATGCAATTAAAAAGCAGTATTGATATCGAAACATTTATTGCTCAAGCAAAAGAAAAACGATTCACCGTTAAATTTTGCGGAGCAAGAACAGTTGCCGATTTAGAAAAAGCAATTAATACTAATGTTAATATGATTGGTATAAATTTAATCCCAGCTTCAAAAAAATTTGTTGGGATTGAAAATTTAGAAAAAATGCTTCCTGTAATAGAAACACACAAAGATAAAATATGTTTTATAACCAGATACGATATTGATTTAAGCTGTCTTAAACTTATTGAAAAATTTAATTGTAATGAACAAGCTTATTCATTCCCTATGTTACCAAATCGAAAAAACTTACTAATCGCTAATAACAATAAATATTTAACCATTTCAACTTTTATACTAGATGGTACCAGTCCTGGTCAGGGAATAGTTGAAAAATATCCTTTTAATTACAAACAAAGCAATATTCCAACGCTTATCAGCAATGGTCTCAATCCTAACAATTGTTCAGCAAGATTTAAAGAAGCGCTCATTAAAGGTTGGAATGTAACAGGATGCGATTGTTCTACTGCCATTTGTAACGAAAACTTAGGCAACCAAGAAAATGCTTTTTCACCAGTGAAAATTGCAAATATGTACAGTTTCATTAAAGGAAATGAATATGAAAAACATTGCTAAAATGATGGAAGAAAACGTAACATACATTACACCTTTACTAGAAATGGCCTTAAAAAATTTAGAAAATGGTTTTAAAGATTTTATTCATGATAACCAAGAACAGCAAAAATTAATGTTACTTTTACAAGATTTTGCTGGCAGAGAAACACCATTATATGAAGCTAAAAACTTAGGAAAACGTTATCAAGGAAGAATATTTCTCAAACGTGAGGATCTTGTCCATGGCGGTGCGCATAAACTTAACAATGCTCTGGCTCAATGTTCGTTAGCAAAATATATGGGAGTTAAAAATATTATTGCTGAAACAGGAGCTGGCCAGCACGGTGTAGCAACAGCTATGGCCTGCGCAAATTTAAAGTTAAATTTAAAAGTATACCAAGGTGAAGTTGACGTTAATAGACAACAATTGAATGCCTTACGAATGAAATTGTTTGGTGCACAACTCATTCCCGTTAAAGATGGCTCTGGAAAATTAAAAGAAGCAGTAAATGCAGCAATGCGGGATTGGGTTGCACATTATCAGGATCATTTTTATTGTTTAGGATCAATCGTCGGACCTCATCCTTACCCCTATCTTGTCCGTTACTTTCAAAAAGTAATTGGTAACGAAGCTAAAAGTCAAATTTTAGCAAAAGTGGGACAACTTCCCCATGCTGTTTTTGCTTGTGTTGGGGGTGGCAGTAATGCTGCGGGGCTATTTAGCACCTTTGTCAAAGAACATTCTGTTTCGTTAATAGGTTGCGAAGCTGCAGGTGCTGCGAGTCTTAGTTGTGGAGAAATGGGGATTCTTCATGGCATGGAAACTTATGTTTTACAAAATGCTGCACGCCAAATTGCAGATACACATTCTATTAGTGCAGGGTTGGATTATCCTGCTGTAGGACCATGGTTAAGTGGATTAAAAATTGAAAATAGACTACAGTCTATAGCAATAAATGACAAACAATGTCTTGCTGCGCTTGAAGATTTAGCCATAGAAGAAGGTATTCTGTGCGCCCTTGAATCGGCTCATGCTATAGCTGGTGCACAACAATATTTAGAAAAGAATCCAGGACGGACAATTATTATTTGTGTTAGCGGACGTGGCGATAAAGATCTTGATACCATTCAAAGACACAATCATAAAAGAGAGACAATATGAAATTAGGAATTTATTATACATTAGGTGATTTAGGTCTTTTAAATAGCATAAATATTTTCCAAAGTCTTTTAGAAACAAAAGTAGATTTACTTGAAATTGGCTTGCCTTTTAGTGATCCCTTATTAGATGGAGACGTCGTTCAACAAAGTCATATGCGGGCAATGCAACATAATATCTCCTGGCAAGAACTATGTGAGGCAATTAATAAATTAAAACTAAGCTGCAATGCCACACAAAAAATATCTGTTATGACAACAACACAATTGTTATATACAGAAAAAAACAGAAAAGAATTTCCGACTGTTGATGGCCTTCTCTTTTCTGATTTAAATTATAAGAAAAAATATCCGCACCCTATGCCAACCCCAAGAGTCTGGTTTTTAAGTCCTGATTTGGTTTTAAACTCTAAAAATCTAATTCCTCCCGAAAACATAAGTATGATTTATTTGACACGTATTCAAGGAATTACAGGCGATAACCAGAAAATTAATAAAGTAACAGAACAAGCAATTAAAATACTAAAAAATAACTTTAATCAAGATATTTGGCTTGGATTTGGTATCTCTAACAAACAAGATATTCAAGAAGCTAAAGAAATAGGTGTTGATGGTGTTGTCATTGGTAGCGCCTTTATAAGGTATATTCAAAAAAATTTTCAACAACACAATTTTTCAAAAGAAATGATAAATGCAATAATTTTTGACTTTATAAAAGAAATAAAAATATAAAAAATGACACGGTTATTTTTTTCTATTTAACCAATGAAATTAATTTCGAAGAGAAATTGGCAGAATATATTAGATGAGACAATTATTTATTTTGGTATATTATGTTTTTATCTAAAAAAATTGAAAAATTAGTTACAATAATTTTAGCACTTTTTCTAGTGAAATGTGATAGAAATCCCTTTGGCAATTATGACAACTCATTAACCGATCCTAATTTTCATCCAGGAACAGAAACAATTAATAATACTGTAGTTAATCAAACTATTTATGCTTTTATAACCAATCAAGGTGGCTCCTCTGTCACTAAATGTACAATAAACTCAAGTGATGGTAGTCTCTTTAATTGTTTAGTTATAACAAATTCTACCTCATATGGATTTACAACCCCATGGGGTATAACCTATTCCAATGGCTATCTTTACATATCAAATTCGCTATCAGGTTCAACAGCATATGAATTATGTGCGTTTGATTCTAATTCTGGTAATACGACTTCTTGTCTAGCTAACACTTATTCAATTGCAGGTTCAATAAGAGCAATGGCAACAACAATATTTAATTCTAAAGCATATATTCCAAATTATGATGGCAATAATGTTGTTGTCTGTTCTCTTTCATCTACTGATGGATCTTTAATAAGTTGCAATACTACAGGCACAAATTTAACTACCCCACATGGCATTTTTTTATCTGCAAATTATGCATATGTAGCAAATTATTCTGGGCAAAATATTACCATTTGTAATTTAAATTCTGTTACGGGAACTTTTTCTGGTTGTAGTATTACTGGCAGAGCTTATGGGACACCTGTTGCTGGCATTGAAATAAACAATAACAATGCATACATTACCATGCAATCTGCTAATTCAATCGATCTTTGTCCTGTAAACCCAAGCACTGGAGTCATTAGCAATATTTGCTCGACTGCTATAAATTCAGGATTATCAGGACCAAATAGTATAAAAATATTAAATGGCATTGCGTATATTACTAACTACACATCACCAATTGGCACTGGTCTTATGAAATGTAATGTTTCATCTAGTGACGGAACTTTTTCAAATTGTGTATCTACTGGAAGTAATTTTAATCAACCAACATGGATAACCTTCAGCAATTGAGAAAACCTATCTCATTTAATAGGAAAATATTACCCCTCATACAAATATTTATTTTTAATATAAAAATCCGAAAATATATATTATTTTATAAATGGATTAATATGTTTACTTTTAAAAAAATAAAATTTTTATTTTTAATTTTATTCACTTTAAAACTCTATGCCCAAGAAAACAATTGTCTGCATAAAGTTAAGAAAGATGAAAATATTATAAAAATTTTAAAAAACTATAACAAAAGCCCTATATATGGGAATAATGGATTTTTAAAAGAATTATTAAAACTAAATAATTTCAAAAATATAAATTTAATTTACCCAGGACAAACAATAATTATCCCTAAAAACTATTCATATCAAAAAGAAAACCCAAACTCTATAATGTATATCGTTAAAAAAAATGATACTTTGTCTCAAATACTAAAAAAATATAACCTATTTAATACATTAGGAAAAGAAAAATCACTTAAAAACACTTTGGAATTAAATCCGCATATTATGAAACACGAAAAAAATGGCAACCTGATATATCCTAACGAAATTATCTATCTAAATATAAGCCAAAAATTTTCTGAAATTTGCCCAGATATGGATAAACAAATTTCAGACATTAATAATATAAGTAGTAATTTAATAAATAACAAAGAAGACATATTTCCACAAAAAGAGAATATAAAAACTGAATCAGTTAGCACTATTTCTGAAACCAGAGACGAAAAAGAAAATGAATCATATATTACAGCCAGTTTTTATTTAAAAGCAATCGATTCTTATGAAAGAATAGATATTTATGATATCAAAAATAATTCCAATGCAGCACTCATAAGTAAAGCAGGTTATGGTCTAATTTTAGGTTGGAATCAATATTTTACCAAAAATGTCTCTGTTGGGATAAAAGGGAAATATCAATATATATCTTTTAAACAATTTAATTCAAATAACTTAACTACAGATAAAAAAAACATTAGTGATTATGAAATAAATAGCAGTTTTAGATTTTTAAATTTTCTTAATTTTTCTTTATTTACTAATAAAAGATACTTTCTTTATACATATTCAACAAAAACAAATTTAAATTCTTCATCTACTAACTATAATATTATTATCGATTCCATTCCTCAATATGGTTTAGGTTTTAAATCTTCTATTTACTATGATTTACAAAATGCTTTTAAAATAAATGGCTATTTTAGTTATGCTTATTATTTTCCGCAATCAACCACAAACTATAATATCTCACCTTTTCATTTATATCTTTATGGCACTATGCTGGAAAAAGAATATGAAAACTTAGATTTTTATTTAGGAATTGATTATTCTATTTCAAAACAAAACACCTCATTAACAACACAAAAATTACAAATTCTTGATATAATAATAGGAGCAACAATCAACATAGAGTAAGAAGTAACTTTATTTATATAAAAACATGTAAAAATAAAATTATCAATAAAACACTTCACACAAATTTATATTGACTTTTTAATTTTACTATGATTTATTTTCAAATAAATCATAGTAAAATTAAAATATATTACGGGGCATCTCTATGCTAATAAAAATTATTTTATTCTTAATTTTTTATTGTACAAACTCAGTTTTAGCGCAAGAACTTATCACTGATACTTTTTCATTTCCTTTAACTTACTTTAAAAACTTTATCTTTAACACTCCACAACCCAATTATTTTTACAAACCAAGTGGATACATTATTACCGATGAAAGTTTATTTTTTAAACATTTTTTTTTTAAAACACTCAATTTATTTATCTACTGTTAGCAGAGGTTTTTTTCATTTAGAACCTGTCAATAGTCATTATTGTGATCGTTTTGTGTTTGAGGACGAACCTTTCTATTTAAAATTTATTAATGTTGCAAATACAGAAAATATATACTTAGGATATCTAAATAATAATTTTATATTAACAAAAAAAGATGAATATTATAGTAAAAGCATAATTTTTAAATTTAAAAAAGTAAACTATTCAGAGGATCAGCAAAAATCAACTTATGTCTTATTTCACGAAACACAGGACAAAAATAAAATATACTTGACTTGCGATTCAATTAGAGGCTGTTATGGCCAAACAGCAGATATTTATCCTTTTCGACTTTCTCCAGTAATGCGATCTACTTATGAAAAAGCCGACACAAAAATAAATTAAAATGACTGGTATAAAATTATTTACAGGTATGGAAAATTTTCTTGAATATATGATTTGGCATGATTAATAGCTTGCATCACTTCCGAAGTGCCTGGACCAATTAATTTCATTTTACCAGGATAAGTCACAATGTCACCCGCTGCATAAATCCCAGGAATGGAAGTCTGTCTATTATGATCAACAACTATGGAATTTCCTTCCATTTGAATACCCCATTGTTGAATGACTTCTAGGTTAAAGAGAAGTCCAATAGCAATAATAATTTCATCAATTTCTAACTCTTCCGTTTCACCTGTTTTTGAATTTTTAATAATAACTGACTTAACATGTTTATCATCGCCATTTATTTCTAATAATTCTGTAAATGTTCTAATTTCAGCGTTTGAAGAATATAATTTTTTTGTGGTTTCTTCATGCGCATTAAAGCGATCTGATCGATGTAAAACATAAAGATCTTTACATTCATTAACAATTGTTAATGCTAAATCAAGAGCACTATCTCCACCACCTACAACCAGCACTCTTTTATTTTTAAAAGTATCTAAAGAATGCACTCCATAGTAGACACCCTTGCCTTCAAAATTATGTAAATTTTTTATATCTAAGCGCCGTGGTATATGCGCTCCCATTCCTAAACATAATATTGCTGATTTCGTGTGCATAACTATGCCATTTTTGGTTTCTATACACAAAATATTATTTCTATTTTTTCTTATTAAAACAACTTCTTCATTTAAACTACTGGGAATATTATAAGGAGCACTTTGAGCAAATAAATTTTTATATAAATCTTTTCCTCTAATGGCAGGAATTCCAGTAATATCATAAACCCATTTTTCTGGGTAAATTGCGGTAAGCTGACCACCAAGCTCATGCCTTCTATCCACAAGTCTAACAGTCATATCTCGCAATCCTGCATAATATGCTCCAAACAGACCCACTGGACCACCACCTACAATTATGGTGTCGTAACACTCAAGTAAACCACCGCTCACAACAACTCCTCCTCAAAACACAAAACAAAATTCATTTTAATGCCGCCTTCTTGGCTTAAAACCAGCTTCTTCAAGCTTTTCTAACAAAGAATATTGATGTTCAGAATTTCGAGTTTCCAAAGACAACTCAACATCAACATCGCCTACACTAACTTCGCTGTAAGTGCGGTCATGAATAAGGTCAAGAACATTTCCTTCCAAAGACGCTACACATTCAAGTAATTTTTTTAAGCCGCCAGGACGATCACTCACACACACACTAACACGCAGAACTCTATCTGTTATGTTAAGACCTCTCGTTATGACACGTGTCAACAGTTGAGGATCTATATTGCCTCCACTCACACATGCAATAACTTTTTTACCTTCATAAAAATCGGGACGTTTTAATATATCTGCAATAACAGCTGCTCCTGCGCCTTCTGCCAGCAAACGTTCTTGTTCGCAAAGACCTAAAATGGCTTGTACAATATAGTCATCGGTAACCAAAGATAAATTTTGAACGTAACGTGTCATATAACTATAATTTAAATTGCCAATAAGCCCGACGGCAATACCATCGGCAATAGTTCCGTGTGTTGGTTTTTGGATTGGTGTTTGTGATTTATTTTGAAAACTTTTTACCGCAGAGTTATAATATTCTTGCTCCACACCAATCACATTAGCTTTTGTTTCGGCTTTTAAAACAAGTGCTACGCCAGCAGCTAAACCACCGCCACCTACACTACAAATAAAATAATCGATATCCCCGTATGGTGATTTCGTGATCTCAGCATATTGTTCTAATGCTTCTAAAGCGCAAGAAGCTTGGCCTATGATGATATCATAATTATTATAAGCATGAATAAAATGTGCTTTTTCATTTTTAGCAAAAGTAAGAGCGGCTTCAGTTGCTTCTTCTAAATTGCCACCTTCAAGATAAAGTTTTGCCCCCAGTTTTTCTGTAGCATCTCGTTTTACCAATGGTGCCGTTTTAGGTAAAAATATATGTGCTTCACAGCCTAAATTTTTTGCTGCAAAAGCAATCCCCTGCGCATGATTTCCTGCAGAAGCAGCACATATTTTTAATGCTTTATTTCCTTTATTTTTATCAATTAAGTTATGAATGGCATACAAAGCGCCTCTCACTTTAAAAGAACCGTTAGGATTTAAAGATTCTAATTTTAACCAAATATCTCCACCTGTTAAATGGCTTAACCATTGTGAACGCCGGAGGGGGCTGGGATATAAAAATTTTCGAATAACATCATGGTACGCATGCCTAATTTCTCCCATTAATTCTGTAGGATTTTCAAAAGTTTTGCCTTCAACTAAATTTAACAACTTTAAAAATTCAGGAGACATTGGGTGGTTACCTTTCCAATTTCTAAATTATAAAATTTTTATAGAAACCGTTTTCATAAATTTGTCCTATCTTGACAATCTCTGTTAACATATTCTTAGCAAGAGAGATAATATATTTATCAATCAGCATAAAAAAAAAGGCTAAACAAAATGAATTTTGAGCACATTGCAAATATTTTTCCAAAAGAAGAAAAATATTGGCCTTGTTTGACCCCCTCCAAAGCATTGCCTATTTTTATCCGTGCATTTATGCGGGAGAAATTTGGTGGCGTTTTTGCAGCTAACGATATTTTTAAAA
>CAYSZE010000098.1:0-14226 GCA_964435255.1 uncultured Oligoflexia bacterium | reverse complement strand
GGAATGGGCATTTAAAAAGAGTCCATGTCTGGTACACTTTCAGTAATACCGATCAAAAATATAGCCGGTACCTGGAAAGAGCTGAAGTCCTTGGAAATAATAGTGCCTCTGAGGGGGCAAATTGTACTTTTCTTGACACTGACCACAAAATAGACGTTTCTATGAATAGTAGCAAAAGAGCGGGGATGGCTGTCTTAGAAGAAAAAGCATTTAATTCGATTTATTCGTTTATTGGAATACGAAATGATGAGAACTTACGTATCGTTCCAAATAAAAAAACAGCTTGTTTATTTGTTATTGCACCTTATGGTCCTGGGCAAATGGATAGAACGGATTGGAAATTAAACAATGCGGATTGTGTAGCCACAGATTACGGAACAAAAATACAATTTAAATAAATAAAAATTTTGCAACAGCATTTTTTGGCGTGCATATCATTAATTTTCAACACTCAAAGCTCCTTTTTGCAAAACCCAAGTTCTATTAGCTAAAAACTTTGCACGTTGTTCATCATGTGTGATCATCATCGTCGCCATTTTTCTTTTTTTCGTAAAATTATTTACAAATTGCAATAAATTTTCTGTAGAAACAGGGTCGAGTGCGGCAGTTGGTTCATCTAATAAAAGCAAATCGGGTTCACAAAGTGTTGCCATCACAATTGTTATAATTTGTCTTTGCCCACCTGATAGTTTTCCAATGGGTGTATGCAATTGTTCTTCTAAGCGTAAACCAAGGGGTTTCAGAGTTTCTTCAACAATATATTCAGGAAAATTTTTAATGGCACTTTTAAAACCAGCAGTTTTAGATTTTAACATTGCCATAGCTAAATTTTCTGCCACAGTCATTGTAGCAACGGAGCCCATATGTGTATTTTGAAATACACGGCTAATAAATTGTGCTCTTTTACTTTCAGATAAATTGGTAATGTCTAAATTATTGCGAAATATTTTACCAGTTGAAGGTTTTATTCTCCCTGAAATTGTGTCTAGTAAGGTAGATTTTCCTGCGCCATTATGTCCTAAAATTAAAATAAAGTCTTTTTCTTGTATAGAACACGATATATTGTTTAAAGCTTTAAACTCACCAATATTAACATGAACATTTTCAATACGAATCATTTTGCATGAACCCCTTTAATATTTTCCATTTTTTTTATGACTAAAATAACAACAATAAGGAGTCCTGTAATGAGTTTTTGCCATGAAGGTTCTACTTGTAATTCAATAGTGATAGCGATAATAAGTTGGTAAATAATAGAACCTACAATTGCCATTAAAAACATATTAGCTGCAATCATTTCAGCAATCATACATCCTGCAAGCGCAGCAATTAAAGTACCAACATTACCAAATGCTGAATAAAAGCCACTATATTGGACAAAAACACCACCAGCAAAAGCACTGAGAGCATTCGCTAAAACTAGCGATAGAGTGATATAAAAAGGTACACTTTTTCCTAGAGAAGTCACAAATTGTTCGTTTACACCAGTAGAACGTAATATAAATCCATTCTCAGTTTTCATGTACCAGATAAAAAGAAATGCTATGGAAAAAGTCATAACTGCTAACAATAAAACCGTGCTATAAGAGAAAAAATGCAGAGTAGAAAATATAGTTGGAGCGTTACCTAAAGCTACATTAGCTGTTCCAATATTAATACTAATCGAAAAAAGCATTGTTGTAACAACAATACCTGCAATTAATTTATTTAAACCTAGTTTTGTATGTAAAAAACCAGTAATACTTCCAGAAGCGCCACCACAAATAGTAGCAAATATGAGTGCAAGCCATGGATTGGTGTTGTGTAAAATAGCATAGGCAACAACAGCCCCGCCTAAACCAAAGGTTCCTTCAATACTAAAATCGTCAAATTTCATAACACGAGAAGCTAAGTAAATGGCCATAACGACAAAAGCGCCGATGAAACCACGTTCTAAAATTCCAATCACAACAGGCAAAAAAGAAACAGACATTATAAATTTCCTAAAAAAACTTTCCAATTCTGGAAATCACAAAACAAAACACGAGCCTTATAAAACAATCACTTCACTTTTCAAAGAATTTGGTAAAACTATATTAAGCCGTTTTAATTCATATGAGTTGATAAAGATTTTACTACTAGGTGATATCACTTCTGTTTCCATAGGAGACACGCCATTTTTTAAAATATTTTTTAGCAACTCAGCAGCTTGAACACCAGATTGCATATAGTCCACACCAAATTGCATGAGAGGGGCATCCTTTTCTCCTGTCCAAGTTGTAATTAATGGAATTTTAGCTTTATCCGCAATTTGTTTAACTATAGGAAAAGCAGCTGCAATAGTATTATCTGTTGGAACTAATATGGCTTGGGCATTTAAAACCGCATTTTGTGTGGCAGCAGCGACATCGGCTTGGCTATTAACGCCGTTTTCTTGATATTCAATTCCTACTTTTGTTAATTCTTCTTTCATTTTTTTAACCAAAATAACGGAATTGTTTTCTCCTGGATTATAAATAAGAGAAATTTTTCTTAAATTTGGAATGAGTTCCTTTATGATACTTGTTTGTTTTTCAATATTTGCCATATCAGTTGCACCTGTAATGTTAGAACCAGGGAACCTTAATTGTTGCCCAATGGGGTCGGTGACTGCCGCAAAAATGATAGGTCTATCTTTTATAACTGCTTTAAGTGCTTGGACAGAAGGTGTTGCAATAGCATAAAAGGCTTTGATATTTTCGTTTGCTTTAAAGCTAGATGCAATGGCTTGTGCTTGCACAACTGATCCTTGGGCGTTTTGTTCGATAATAACTAATTTTTGTCCATATTCTTTTTTTAATTCATTCACGAATCCATCTTTTGCTTCATCTAAAGGAGGAAAGGAGGCAAATTGTAATATGCCAATAGTGATAAGATCATCTTGTGTTTTTTGCCGTTTTAAAAGAATCACGCCACCTAAAATGACAATCAAAGTTGTAATTAATATAATAATTTTCTTACTCATGTTTTTAATATCTCCAGATAACTTATTTCAAATTAAATTATAAGATAAATATAATTAATATTTAATTTTTTTAAAAGGGGGAAATTTTAAAAATAAAATCGATAGGCAAAATAAGAAGCAAAAAAAGAAGAAAACGCTGCTGAAGACGTGGTTATTTTTTGTCGATTCTTTAACTGGGCTTCCATTATCGTTTTCATATTAATGCTCCATAAATTCAAGGTCTTATTCTTAGATTAGATAAATAAAGTTCTCTTACTAAGCAGACTTTTAAAACATAACTATTTTTGTTTCACATGGCAAGAGTTAATTTTAAATTTCATAATAAAGTAACAGAATTTTTTAAAGATTCTGGTAATAACAATTTAAATTTTTCTAACTCTTTTGAGTTAATATAAATTTTACTACTTGGCGAAATAAATTCAGTTTCAGCGGGCTTTTTACCTTCAAGTAGAATGATTTTTAATAAAGATGCTGATTGGACGCCTGATTGGACATAGTCTACACCAAATTGCATTAAAGGCGCATCTTTTTCATTTGTTCCTGTTGTGATCAGTGGGATTTTAGCTTTGTCAGCAACTTGTCTGACAATTGGAAAAGCTGATGAAACAGTATTGTCTGTGGGGGCTAATATTGCTTGGGCATTGTTTGAAGCGAATTGAGTTGCGGCCGCAACATCAGCTTGGCTATTTACACCAGCGTCAATAACTTTAATGTTATGTTTAGCGAGTTCTTCTTTCATTTTTTTAACTTGAATTGAAGAATTAGATTCCGCTGGATTAAATAATATTGCAATTGTTTTTAAGTTTGGGATTAGAGCTGTTAATATTTGAATTTGCTCAGGAATGTCTGCCATGTCAGTTGTACCAGTGATGTTTGTTCCAGGTGCATTTAAATTTAACCCCACGGGATCGGTCACGGCGGCAAAAATAATAGGCCGTTCTTTAATTTCAGCTTTTAAAGCCATCACTGCGGGTGTGGCTATAGCATAAAATGCTTTAATATTTTGATTGGCCTTAAAACTTGCAGCAATAGCCTGTGCTTGAACGACCGAACCTTGAGCATTTTGTTCAATAAACTTAATATTTTCACCAAAATCTTTTTTAGCTTGTTCTATAAAACCAAGACGGGCTTCATCTAGTGCGGGAAAAGAGGCAAATTGTAAAATACCAATAGTCATTTCATTGGGATTTTGTTTAGTTCGATTCAACATTAAAACACTAATTAAAACTAAAATTAAAGCACTCATTATGATAAGACTTTTCTTATTCATTTTTTTCTCCAAAATACAAATTAAAAATTGTAATCATTAAAAAAATTTTAAATTAATATAGAATTTTTAGCAATGAAAAAAAATTAGGGATCAATAGGCAAGATAATAGGAATAATAATGATTTGAAGCTATGATGAAGTTGTTTTGCATGATGTTATTAAATTGATTTCGCAGCAAACTTTCAGACATAAAATACTCCAAAAATAATCTAAATAATTATAATTATTTAGAAATATGAATAAGAAAGTATAAACTTTCTTACAGCCATACTGGTAACATATAGGTAATTTATTTTTGATGCAACAAAAAATGAGCAGAATTCAAAAAAGCTCAGTCATTGAATATTTTTTCGATAAAGTGAACGCACTATACCAATAATTTTATCATCTTCATGTGTTCCAAAAGGAATAGGTAAAAAATTAGAATTTTCTGGTAACAATAAGGCATTAGGTAACGGATCTATTACATTTTGATGAGTATTTAATAACTGCATATTTTTTTCATAATTTTGCGAACCTTTTTTCGCATATCTTTTAATTGTTGTTTCAGAATAACTTAATGCTGCCACGACTATATCATTTTCTTTAGGGTTTGAATTTACTTCTACTAAAACAAGATCGTTTGGTAATAATCCCGCTTGGATCATACTCAGCCCATCAATTTCTAAAGCAAAAAATATTGCTTTTTTATTTATCGTAACATTAGGAAAAGTAACAAAATCTCCAGTAGTTTCTATAGCTTCATGTGGAATACCTGCACTTATTTTACCTATTAAGGGGACTCGCATAAAGTCTTCAAACCCAGGTAAAACATGTTGAGCATAACTTTTTTGAATAAAAGATTTTTTTAAAAGTGAATAATTATTTTTTTTATTTGAAATAAGATTAGGATTTGATTGATACTGGATAAAAAACTCGGTGACTTCTTTTGTGGGAACAATTTGGCGTGATTTTCCTGGTACGTTGCAAAGCAGTAAGCCCTTTTTTCTTAAAGCAGCGATGACATCTTGGGCACTGCCAATAGATTTCCATTGAAAATGACTGGCAATTTCACGAATAGTAGGTGGGGTTCCCGTGCTATCCATATGATTAAAAATAAATTCCATTACCTTAAATTGTACGCTTGTTAATTCAACCATAGGATGCCTCAAGTAGTGTGAATACCATACTTTTATACGGTACTTTATAACTACATTTTTCATCATGAGTCAATAGTAGTATTGGTTACTTTAGAATATTATTTTGTTTAAGCCATTGTTGAACAAGTTGTATAATATTTTGATACTCATCTTCAGTATTTAAAGTGACGATAGCATCTTTTTTTTCTTTGGCATTCCAGGTCATTTGTCTTTTTGCGTATTGCCAAGTCAAAGTTGCTATTTTTTCAAGTAATAAAACAGGTGGATTATAAGGATCGTAAGCTTCTTTTAGTTCCTTTTTATTGGCAATAAAGTTCAAAATTTCCATATATCCTATTGCTTTCATTGAGTTAAAATTTTTTAAATTGTCACCAAATTCCATAACTAGTTTTTCAACTTCTGGTATCCAGCCTTGGGCAAACATGCTAGGGATTCTTTCACGTATTTTTTCCTTCAAAATTTTTTCATTGGGCTCAGTATGTATGATAAATGCTGGAAATAATGTCTTTTGTGTCCCAATGGATTCTGTTTTACTCCGCAACGACGACATAGGTTTTCCAACTAAATAGTAAAGTTCTAGAGCTCTTTCTATTCTTGTCTTGTCATTGGGGTGTAATTCGCTTGCGCGAATAGGATCGACTTTTTGCAGTACGTCATGACAATAGGCCCAACCATGTGCGGCAGCCATTTTTTTTATATTTGCCCTAATTTCTTCATTGCGCCCTGGTAAAGCGTCTAAACCGTGCAGAAATGCTCTTAAATAAAGCCCACTACCCCCAACACATAATGGAACATGCCCTCTTTTATAAATATCGTAACACTGAGAATGGATTAAACTAGCATATTGGTTTGCATCCATAGCAGCATTGGGGTCTAGTAAATCTATACAGTGGTAGTGAAACTGCATTTGTTCAGCTAGGGTCGGTTTTGCTGTTCCTGCTGTTACTTTTTTATAAATTTGAAAGGCATCTAAATTTACAATTTCAAAGCTGATATGTGACGAAAATTTAGCAAAAATTTTATGGGCTAAAGCACTTTTGCCACTTGCTGTAGGTCCAATTATTAGAATTGCTTTAAAATTAAATTGTTCATTTATATTCTTTGAAACCACGAAGAAACATCCTTACTACTAAATTTTCGAATGACAGGTCGTCCATGAGGACAATGGGAAAAGAAATCGACATCACCTGCACGTTGTAAAAGCCTTTGTACCAATTCAGAGTTTAAGGGATCTCCAGCTCGAATAGCACTGTGGCATGCCATAGTTGCAAATAACAGATGAAATACATCTTTGCCTTTAAGTTGAGTGGGCTGTAAATTTAATTCTTCTTGAATGCCCTTAGTAACTTTATTTATTTTTTCATATAAAGGGTGTGTTTCACCTTGTGGTAGACCATGTATAGCAACAAGCCTGACAATTATATCATCAAAAATATCGGGGACTTTTTGAAGATTAAGAAAGCTAGGAAATGCATGTATTGCAATATGATTATTTTTTAATTTTTCTATTTCAAAACCTAGTGCTAAAATTTTTTCTTTGTTTTCAATAATAATCTCAGATAAAATTTCTGTAGAAGGAATAATAATTGGAGCTAGTAAGTCTTGTCTTGGTGTTTTATGTTCATTATGGTTTTGCAAGATTTCTTCAAATAATATTCTTTCATGGAATGCATGTTGATCAACTATCCAAAGGTCTTTATCAATTTCAAGAATTAAATAGCAATCAGCATATTGACCCAAAAATTTTGCATTTGAAAAAAAATGTTGTTTTATAATTTTGTTTTCTTGAATTATAACTGAATTATTAGTTTCTGGTTTATAAGAATTATCATTGTTTTTTAATTTAGCTACTTGTGATCCTTTTTTTTGCTGCGTATAACTAAAATTATTATTAGTTGAAGGTGTTAGAATTTTTTCTTTAGCATACTGTTGAATAATTCTATGACTACTTTCTGTTTCTTTTTTTTGTGTCAGTGACTGTATACTTTTTTCTTCTGTTAATTTGTTTTTCTCAGTAGAAATATATTCTTTTTTAGGATTAATGATTTGAGAATTTTTATTAAATTCATTATTATTTAGAACAATTGTTTTATCTTTATTCACAGGAAGTATATCGTGTTTCAATTGATTCTGAATAGCAATAGAAACAAATTCTTGAATGGCTAGAGGATCGTAAAAGCGAATTTCTGTTTTAGAAGGATGAGCGTTGACATCAATCCAACTAGGATCAACTGTTACAAATACAATTGCAGGAGCTATTAAGCCTTTTAAAAGAAGGCCTTGATAACCTTGTAAAATACCAGAACGTATGACTTTATCTTTAACGTAACGACCGTTAACAAATGTAATAAAGTAACTAGGAACACTTTTAGCAATATGTGGTAATCCTGCAAAACCTTGAATTTGAAAAGAACCGCGTTGATAATCTAAAGCAGCATAATCATTTTTATCAATCCCTATTATTTCAGTAAACCGTTCTAACAAAGACTTTTTACTTGCATAGTTTAAAACTTCTCGACCATTATGCAACAATTTGAAAGCAATAGTGGGATTACAAAAAGCCATTGCGATAATAAAATCGTGAATATGCGCAAATTCAGTGGCTGTCGATTTTAAAAACTTTAATCGAACAGGAACATTTTTGAAAATTTCTTTTACAAGGATCACTGTCCCAGCTGGCATAGAAACTGTTTTTTCTGTTTCTAATGCCCCATAATTAACAACTAACTCTTGTCCCTTTATTTGTGTATCTGGTCTTGAGCGAATCGTAAAATGAGTGACAGCAGCAATACTGGGCAATGCTTCTCCACGAAAACCAAAGCTGGTTAACAATTCTAAGTCTGAGAAAGCTGAAATTTTACTAGTAGCATGTCTCTCTAAAGCTGTTTTTAATTGGTCAGCAGGGATACCTTTGCCGTCATCGGTAATTTTTATAAGTTGTTTACCACCGTCGAGTAATTCAATTTGAATATTTTTAGCTTTTGCATCAATTGAATTTTCGATCAACTCTTTAATGACATTATAGGGTCTTTCAACAACTTCACCAGCTTTAATTTGGTTAATTAAGTGTTCAGGTAATTTTTTAATAATATCAATTTTCAAAATACTTTCCTTTTTTGAAATTTTGGATTTTCTTTTGAAAATAAAATGTTAAGGTAAATTAATTATTAATTTTAATTTCTTTCATAGCAGTAGAAAGTCTTTTAATGATTTCAGGATCTGTCTGTTTACTAATAGATAAATATCTGGCACCATCAATTTCTTTTACATGATAAGCTTTTTTTACTAAATAATTTAAGTTTTCTTTAACATTTTTTTTCCAAATATATTCAATATTTTCAGCACAAATAGCAAAATCACATTTTTTTGCAATTAAAGCGTGGATAGCTTCATCTTGATCCGAGTATCTTTGAATATTAGCAAAATTATGGCTTGTTAAAAATTGATCTCGTATGTCGTTTCTCACCACACAAATAGAATAGTTTCTAGCTTCTTCTATCGATTTTACTTTAATATTGTTACTGCTTTTTTGGTATAAATAAGTCTTTACATTAAATAGGACTCCGACAAAATGAAAATATTTTTCTCTTTCCGAATTTTTAGCCATAGGGAATATAAAGTAATTTTTTTCTCTCTTTGCCATTTCATAACTTCTGGCCCAGGGATATACTTTTAAGTTTTCTTTTAAATTTGCTTTTTTTAAAATTTTTCTAACATTTTCAACTACAGGGCCTTTTAAATTTTCACCTTCTAGTTCAATCAATCCAGGCAATTCTTCGGTAAAACCTATAAGTTCTTGTGCATAGGTAAAATGGTAACTTATTATATTTAGTATAAAGATAAATAAGAGAGAGTATTTCATGATTGGCTCGCTTTATTTTAAAGTTCAAATATACAATATAATTAAGATACCACACTTAATAACATTTTAATGAAGCAGTTTAATGAGTATGCTTTTTTGACATTATGTATTCACTAATTGCTAAAAATAAAGTTGAGGCAATAAATGTTAAATGAATAATTATTTGCCATTTTATTTTTTCGATATCTGCCACTGAGATGTCGATAAAAGAACGTAGCAAATGAATACTAGATATACCAATTAATGAACTCGCTAATTTTACTTTTATAGTACCAGGATCTATGTGATCAAGCCAATCTGGTTTATCATCGTGATGATCGACATTTAATTTGCTAACAAATGTAGCGTATCCGCCAATGATGACCATGGCAAGCAAATTGGCAACCATGGTAAAATCAACTAAAGATAAAATACCTAAGAGCAATTGTAATTCTGTTGAAATGGTAGATGAACCAACAATATGAATTAATTCTTGAATAAACTTTATAGTATAGACAACTTGTGCTGCAATCAAACCGAAATATAGGGGAGCCTGTAACCATCTACTTGCAAATACGACGTATTCTAAGCCTGTTTCAATTTTTAATTTTAAAGTTTCTTTTTTATTTGTGGACATAGCTCTTCCTTTGTTTCGTTTTAATTTATGTGTGAATTATATTTTCACAAACCCATTTTGCATAGTAAGTTACAATTAAATTTGCACCAGCTCTTTTCATTGCTATTAAAGTTTCATAAACAGCCGCTTTTTCATCTATTAAATTATTTATCGCAGCTAATTTTAAAAGCGAATATTCTCCCCTGACTTGATAAACATCTATAGGCACATCAACTGTTTGTTTTATTTTTGTAAGAATATCTAAATAAGGTAAACCAGGTTTGACCATTATGATATCAGCTCCTTCAGCAATATCTAATTTTGCTTCTTTTAAAGCTTCAGTACTATTTGTAGGGTTTAATTGATACGTTTTTTTATCTAAACCTCTAGCTCCTGAGGCAACTGCTTCTCTAAAGGGACCATAAAAGGCGGAAGCATATTTGGCGCTATAAGCTAAAATACTTGTATTGATAAAACCTTCTTTATCTAAAGCTTCACGAATGGCAGCTATGCGGCCATCCATCATATCACTTGGACAAACAAAATCGACACCTGCTGCTGCATATGAAAGAGATTGTTTACAGAGAACTTCTACTGTTTCATCATTTAACACATAATTATTTTGATCGACAATACCATCATGTCCATGAGTAGTAAAAGGATCTAAAGCAATATCTGCAAATAAAATGATATGAGGAAAATGTTCTTTTATTTTTCGAATAGCATTTTGAATAAGTCCATTTGGATTATATGATTCTTTACCAAAAAGATCTTTTTTATTTTTGTCTATCACAGGAAAGAGCATGACACCTTTAATTCCTAACAGATCAATTTCTTTCATTTCATCTATAATTTCTTGTAAAGGAATACGTGAAATTCCTGGTAAACTTGAGATTTCATAACGAGAAGTTCCATTTTCAGAAATAAAAATTGGATATATAAGATCATTTTTATGTAAAGAATGCTCTTGTACGAGATCTCGAATGGAAGAATTCAGTCTTAATCTGCGTAAACGATTTTGAGAATGGCCAATTTTTAAATCTTTTCCAAATTGATAATCTGACATGTTTGCTCCAATAGCTTGCATATGATGCCCTTTTTAGCCTCTCCATTGCTGAATTCCGGGAAGCGAGCTAAGTATGTTCATTACAAGTTTTTGAAGCAAGTCTTTTAAGCTTCTTAAAGAAAAATTTTTCTATCAACTTTGCAGTAAAAGAATCTCTAGGTTATATTTACAAATGCTTAGTGAGATTTAACACTTGATCGAACACTGCAAGTCCTTTGGAGAAGATCTATGCCACTTGTCCCTATCGTAGTTGAACAAACCAATCGTGGAGAACGTTCCTATGACGTATGGTCACGTTTATTAAAAGACCGTATTGTTTTTCTAGGCACTCCCGTTTATGATGAAGTTGCTAATTTAATTGTAGCTCAGCTCCTCTTTCTTGAATCTCAAGATCCCGAAAAGGATATCAGTTTTTACATCAATAGCCCAGGAGGGAGTGTTACTGCTGGACTCGCAATTTATGATGCCATGCAAGTGATACGTCCTCAAGTAAGAACGTTTTGTGTTGGTCAGTGTGCTAGTATGGGAGCGCTGTTGCTTGCGGCGGGAGCAAAAGGTAAACGGTATGCTCTTCCAAACAGCAGAGTGATGATCCATCAACCCCATGGCGGTGCTGGTGGGCAGGCAACCGACATTGAAATTCAAGCTAAGGAAATTATTTCGTTAAAAAAACGTTTAAATCAAATATTGGCAGCTCACACTGGAAAAAAAATTTCTGATATTGAAGCCGATGCCGATAGAGATTTTTTTATGTCCGCCCTTGAAGCTAAGGAATATGGTTTAGTTGACGATATTTTATTGCCTAGATCTGACAGGATTGCTTTTACAGGCCTTTAATAAAGGTAGTTAATTTTTATGATAAAGAATGGAATGAAATTTTCTTCGGGACGTGGTGGCTCTGGAAGTTCACATGGTTTACATTGTAGCTTTTGTGGCAAAAGTCAAAGAGAAGTCAAAAAATTGATCGCAGGTCCTAATGTCTACATTTGTGATGAGTGTATCGAACTTTGTAACGAAATTATTGCCGAAGAAATGGAAAAGGACGATGCTTCTCAAATTGCTGAAGGCGTTCCAAGTCCAAATGAGATTAAAAAAGTCTTAGATGAGTATGTTATTGGACAAGAAAGAGCAAAAAAGGTTCTTTCTGTTGCTGTTCATAACCATTATAAGCGCATAGAACACGGTTCTAGTGCAAATAAAGAAGATGTTGAGTTAGCTAAAAGTAACATTTTGTTAATTGGTCCTACGGATTCAGGCAAAACATTACTTGCACAAAGTATGGCACGCATTTTACAGGTGCCTTTTACTATTGCTGATGCCACTAACTTAACGGAAGCGGGTTATGTTGGAGAAGATGTTGAAAATATAATTTTAAACCTTCTACAAGCAGCTGAATTCGATGTTGAACAAGCCCAAAAAGGTATCGCATACGTCGATGAAATTGATAAAATAGCACGCAAAGGTGAAAACACGTCCATCACTCGTGATGTTTCAGGTGAAGGTGTTCAACAAGCACTTTTAAAACTTCTTGAAGGGACTGTTGCTAATGTGCCACCACGTGGAGGAAGAAAGCATCCGCAACAAGAATTTTTACAAGTTGATACAACAAATATTTTGTTTATTTGTGGTGGTGCTTTTGCTGGTCTAGAGGAAATAATTCGGAACCGCATGGAACAAACGGCAATGGGTTTTGGTGCTGATATTAAAAATAAAGCAAAACTTACTGTTACTGACTTATTCGCAAAAGTGCGCGTCGAAGATTTATTAAAATTCGGTATGATACCTGAATTTATGGGACGTTTACCTGTGATTGTTACGTTAGCTGAATTAGATGAAGCGGCTTTGGTGCAAGTGTTAACTCAACCAAAAAATTCAATTATTAAACAATTTCAAAAATTGTTTAGTTATGAGAGAGTTAATTTAGAGTTTACTCAAGAAGCTTTAACAGCAGTTGCGCAAGAAGCAATTAAAAGAAAAACAGGTGCACGTGGTTTAAGAGCTATTTTAGAAGACGTTATGCTCGAAACTATGTTTGATATTCCTGGTCAACGCAATGTAAAACAAGTTATTGTGACCCCTGAATGTATAAAAGAAGGTAAAGCTCCTGACAGAGTTTTATTAACTGAAGAAGAAATGCAACAACGCCAAGAACAAAGAGCTCGTTCACAATCCTCTGTTCCGCAACCAGCTTCAACTACCGCAGCAAAAGCAAAAACAACTGCAAAAAAATAAGTATGAATTTTTTTGCAGTGTGAATTTTTTTCAGTCTGAAAATTTTTAAATTCCTGCCATTTTTGCGACTCACAGACTTTGGTTAATTCTGCAAAAATAAATAATGAGCTTAAAAAATTAAAAAGGATATTGAGTTTAAGAGGTCTTTATTCCATGTCGCAAGGAATTGATAAAGTTGCTGACTGTCTGCCTTTGTTACCTTTAAAGGATATTGTTGTTTTCCCACAAATGATTCTTCCTGTTTTTGTTTCAGAAGATATTTGTATGAGAGCAGTCGATGCCGCTTGTGCAAAGGATAGATTTATTTTTTTATCGGCCTTTCGTTCGGAAGTGAATCGAGAACATGAAGCTTTTGTAGAATTAAAAGTGTCAACACCACCGCCATTTGATGTCTACGATGTGGGCACAGTGGCAACAGTGATGCGAACGCGTAAATTACCCGATGGCAGAACCAAAGTTCTCATACAAGGTGTTTCCAGAGCACTCATTTTATCCCTTAAGCAGTCCGATCCTTATCCCGTCGTAAGTATGAAATTATTGTTAGATAAAGAAGTTCCGCAAGAAGGTGATGCTTTATGTCGGGCAGTAAAAGAACTTTTGGAAAAATTAGTACCATTTGGCCGTTCTATTTCACCCGATTTATTAATGCTCATTGAAGATGTTTCCGATGTCGGGCGGCTTGCAAACTTAGTAGCTAGCAATTTAGGTCTTAAAATTGTCGAAGCACAAAAAGTTTTAGCAACGTCTGATCCTTTTGAGCGGCTTAGAAAAATTCACTCCTTATGATTAAAAGAATTAGAATCGTATTTAAATTCTGCAACCAATCGTGGGTTTTCAAATCAAGCAAAAGAAGAATCCGTTAAAAATCAACGCGAACAATACTTAAGGGAACAATTAAAAGCCTTAAAACATGAACTAGGCGAATTAGATGGCAAAGAAGAAATTGAAGATTTTCGAGAAAAAATAATAAAAAGTGGCATGTCTTCCGATGCGCAAAATGAATGTTTAAAACAAGCACGTCGTCTTGAAAGAATGAACCAATATTCTAGTGAAGCCACTTTAACAAGAACATACTTAGAG